>DATJWI010000234.1:0-11157 GCA_035501375.1 Solirubrobacteraceae bacterium | reverse complement strand
GGTTGACCGAACTCATGACCTCGGCCGGATAGCGCTCGCCGGCCGCCGCGGGTACGGCGTCGGCGATCTGCTGGAACTCGTCATCGGTCAGCCGGACGTCGGCGGCCGCGAGGTTCTCTTCGAGGTAGCCGACACGCTTGGTCCCGGGGATCGGCACGACATGTCGCCAACGGTGCAGGACCCAGGCGAGCGCCAGCTGGCCGGGTGTGATCGAACGCTCTGCGGCCAGTTCGCGCACGCGCGCGGCAAGCTCCAAATTGTGCTCGAGGTTGGAGCCGGTGAAGCGCGGCCCGTGGCGCCGGTAGTCGTTGTGGTCGAGTTCGTCCGGCGATTTGAAGCGGCCCGACAGGAAGCCGCGGCCGAGCGGCGAGTAGGCGACGAGCGCGATCCCGAGTTCCTCGAGCGTCCCCAAGATCTCGGCTTCGACATCTCTGGTCCACAGCGAGTACTCGGTCTGGACTGCCGTGATCGGGTGCACCGCATGCGCTTTCCTGATCGTCTTGGCGCTGGCCTCCGACAGCCCGAGGTAGCGCACCTTGCCGGCCTGGACCAGCTCGGCCATCGCCCCGACCGTCTCCTCGATCGGGGTCTTCGGGTCGACCCGGTGCTGGTAGTACAGGTCGATGCAGTCGACCCCCAGTCGCTGTAGCGATGCCTCGCAGGCCGAGCGCACGTAGTCAGGGCTGCCGTCGACTTCGCGTTTCAGCAGGTCGTCGTCTTTGACGAGCTTGATCCCGAACTTGCTCGCCAGGAAGACCTCGTCGCGCCGGCCGGCGATCGCACTGCCGACGAGCCGCTCGTTGGTGTGCGGTCCATACATGTCCGAGGTGTCCAAGAAGTTGCAGCCCAAGTCCAGGGCCTTCGCGATCGTCGCCCTTGCCTCGGACTCGTCGGCCGTCCCGTAGAACGCCGACATACCCATGCAGCCGAGGCCGATCTCCGACACCTCCGGGCCGCCCGGCCCAAGCGTGCGCGTTCTCATGACGTTTCCCTTTCGGTTGCCGATAATCTCGCGGAACGTGTTCCCGTTGAACCTACCCAATGCGCTGACCGTCATCCGGATCATGCTGGTACCGGTTCTGGTGGTCGCGTTGCTCGGCAACACCCGGGAGGGCGACGTGTTCGCAGCGGTCGTTTTCGCGGCCGCCTCGTTGACGGACTTCGTCGACGGCTACCTGGCCAGGTCACGCCAGTCCGTGACCACGTTCGGCAAGCTGATGGACCCCCTCGCGGACAAGCTCCTGATCGTCGCGGCCCTGATCGCGCTGGTCTCGCTGAACAGGCTCGAAGCGTGGGTCGCGATGGTCATCATCACGCGCGAGCTGGCTGTCACCGTGCTGCGGCTTGGCGCCACCCAGGCCGGCGTCGTGATGGCGGCCTCGATGCTCGGCAAGGTCAAGACCTGCTTTCAGATCGCCCTGATCCTGGCCCTGATAGCCGTCCACGGACAGCCTCTTTGGCTCTCCTTCCTGCTGTATGCGACCGTGCTCGTAACGATCGCTTCGGGCCTCGACTTCTTCTTCGGCCTGCGCCGCCGTCTCGCCCAGACCCAGACCGGCGGCTGAGCCCGCTCAGGCTCCAGCGCCAGCCTCGCCGGCGGCCAGCCACTCGTCGAGCGTGGTCTGCTTCGGCGCCGGCTGGCCGGACTCGATCTCGGCGCGCAGCTCCGAGAGCAGGCCGTAACGTTCGGCGAGGACGTTGTGCTGGTGGATCGTCTCCAGGTTCTCCTGCTTGGCGCTCACGAAGCTGGCCCCGTCGAGCCCCGGCATGCGCTCGATCAAGAAAGCCAGCTGCTCGCGCACGCAGTCCTCGACGAAGCGCGGCCGCGCGTGCGCCTTTTCGACGACCGAGACCTCGTCCGAGCGCTTCATCAGCTCATAGATCTCCGAAGACATGCTCGACTCGACGATCTCCAAGAGAACGGACGCGTCGATCTCGTCATCACAGCCCTCGACGCTGCCGACGTGCAGCGTGCCCAGGCCGCGCTGGTTGTGCGTGGCGACAGGGACCTTGGCCAGGATCCTTTCGACCTCGGACTCCGAGAACCCGTCTTCCAGCAGCCGTTGCCGCGCGCGCGCGGCGACCAGCTCCTGGGCGCACGGGCAGGCCGTCATGCCGGTCGCCGAGACCCCGACGACGCGCCGCGTGCCGTGCTCGAAGGCGACCGCCCGGCCCAGCAACGTGTAGATCTCCTGGGTGACGATGCCCGACACCGGAGCCGGCTTGTGCTCGGGATAGCGCGCCGCGATCGTGACCTCGGCCCGTCGCGCGTCCTGGCGGCTTCGCACCAGCTCGGCCACGTGCTCTGCCAGCGTCTCGGCCCTGAACGGCGACTCGCTCAACAGGACCTCGCCGATCGCTTCGTTGACGACCTCCTCGAACCGCGACATGTGCGCGCCCTTCTGGTCCGAGCCCAGGTCCACGTAGCAGGACAGCTTCGCGGCGAACAGCTCGTCGCGGATGCGCACCACCTTCTCGACTCCGGTCACGCCCACCCGCGACAGGCCGACCGGGACGCTGGGCGTCCTGGACTGCACGTCCTCGCCAGACGGTTGCGTCAGAGACAAGGGACCGATCCGCGATGTCGCCTGCACTGGCGCCAGCCTAGCGCCCGGCGCGGCAAGCGGCCTGCGCTGAAGGGTTCTGGTATGACTCCGCATTCAGCCTGTCGGGTTCGGAATGTAGACGGTGTCCTCCGCAGACCGGAGCGTTCGGCCCCAAGGCGTGTTACAGGATCGGGACTAAAGACGGGTCAACTAAAGACAGCAGCCGAGAGGAGGCCTTCCGAGTACAGCACCAGGGGTCGAAGCGCATCGTTCGCTTCGATGGGGAGCCGGTCGGATCTGGGGGTCACGAAGTGAGCCACAACGTCGAAGTCTTGATCGCCGCGGACGCGACGCCCGCGGCAGACGCGGAGGAACTGCAGAACATCATCGCCGGCGGCGTCGAGCCGAGCCTCGACTCGCTGCGCCTGTACCTGCACGCGATCGGCCGTGTGCCGCTGCTCAGCGCCGACGAGGAGATATCTTTGGCCAAGCGCATCGAGCGCGGCGACATGCTCGCCAAGCAGCACATGGTGGAGGCCAACCTGCGTCTGGTCGTGTCGATCGCCAAGGGCTACGTCGGTCGCGGCCTGACCTTCCTCGACCTCATCCAAGAGGGCTCTCTCGGCCTGATCCGGGCCGTCGAGAAGTTCGATTACCGCAAGGGCTACAAGTTCTCGACGTACGCGACCTGGTGGATCCGCCAGTCGATTACCCGCGCGATCGCCGACAAAAGCCGGACGATCAGGATCCCGGTGCACGCGATCGAGCGCCTCAACAGCGTGATCGGGGCCGAGCGCGCCCTGATCCAGCGGCTCGGTCGCGAGCCCACCAGCGCCGAGATCGCCTCAGAGCTCGGATGGCCCGCCGAAGAGGTGCTCGAGATCCTGCGCATCGCCCAACAGCCCGTCTCCCTCGAGAAGCCTGTCGGCGAGGAAGAGGACACGACGCTCGTCGACTTCGTGCCAGACGACGCCGCCGAGTCTCCGTTCGAGATCGCCTCAGAGGCCCTGCGCCGTGAGAACGTAGTGCGCGTCCTCTCCGCTCTGCCACGGCGCGAGCGCGAGGTGATCGAGATGCGCTACGGCATCACCGGCGGGCGCCAGCGCACCCTCGAGGAGGTCGGCCGCGCGTTCAACATCACGCGCGAGCGTGTCCGCCAGATCGAGAGCCGCACGCTCAAAAAGCTACAGACCCTGCCTGAAGCCCAGCAGCTGCGCGAGGCCTGCTGAAGGACGCGAGCGAGCGGACCCACGCCCGGGGTCTCTGGCTAGCGGCTCAGCCCGCGGCACTCGCGCCTTCCGTCCGCTCGCCTGGCCGCCGCGCGCCGAGCCTGCCCCGCACTGGCTAGAATCGCCGCTCTCGACCGACGTTCGTCGCCGGGATGCCTGGTGGGGTGTCCGAGTGGTTAAAGGAGACGGGCTGTAAACCCGTTGGCTCTGCCTACGCAGGTTCGAATCCTGCCCCCACCACTTCCGTTCTGACTCCGTTCCGCGCCGCCGGCCCCAGGCTGTGCCCCCGGCCACGCCTGGCCGGCCGGCGCCAGCACCGCCTGGCCCCGCCCCGCTCGAGCCTGTCGCGCTGGGCGCGGCCGAACCTTGGGGCGTAGGTATCTGCTGGTGCTCGTTTCGGTCGGCTACGCGAGCGCCCCGGAGAGCCAGAGGGCTTGTCAGTAAGATGCTTATATGTTTCCGACCTCATGCGACCGCGCCCCGGACCGCCGCCGAGCGAGCCCGGCGCGAGCGCGATGAAGTCGGCGCAGACCCCCAGGGAACAGTTCGCGACCAACCTCAAGGCGTTGCGCGAACGTGCAGGCATGTCCCAGGAGGAGCTAGCTTCTCGGTGCGGCTTACATCGCACCGAGATCAGCCTGCTCGAGCGCTCGAAGCGCTCGCCGCGCTTAGAAACGATCGTGATCTTGGCGCGTGCTTTACAGCTCGACTCGCCCGGCAATTTGCTCGCCGGCATTCGCTGAGCTCGCGCGCGCGCGCGCGCGCAAAGTCCCCGCCGCGCGTACGCCGAAAGAAGCTCCAGCCGCGGCGGGCGACCGGCCCACGGCGGACGATCCGGCCCACGGCGGGCGATCCGGCCCACGGCGGGCGATCCGGCCCACGGGAAGCAATCTGGCAGCGGCGGCGGTGCGGGCGCCGGCGCGGCGCGGCGCGGCCTGGCCGAGAGGCCCCCGCATAGAGTCCATTAAATAGACAAATTAAATTATAAGGGATTACTGCCGTTATGTCGACGGGGTATTTAAGCAATGCCAGCCGCACCCACATTTTGTTAAGCACTCTAAGGTTTTTTTGAATTAAATAAAACGTATAATTCTAACTTATAGGCGCGTGTGTAATTTGCTAGAATTCTGGGTGGTAAAGTTCTTGCAGACCGCGGACGACAAGCCGACGGGCGCCGATCCATCGGAGCAGCGGGTGGCCGCTGGTGAGCGTCGGCGAGGCATTGGCGACTCGGCAGGGTCCTCTCGGGCCGTCCCTGACCAACTTGCCGTGGACACCGACCAGAAGCTCGTAGGGATGGTCCGCACGCTCGTGACCGGAGCCTCCGGCTATGTGGGCGGCAGACTGGTGCAGGAGCTCCGGGCGCGCGGCGAACCGGTCGGGTGCGTGGCGCGCGACCCAAGCAGGGTGAGCTTCGACCGAGCCGTCACGGTACACCGAGCCGACATGCTCGCCCCCGACTCCCTGAGCGCTATCGGGGACGGCTATACGACGGCCTACTACCTCGTTCACTCGATGGGTCGTGGAGGCGACTCCGACTACGAGACACGCGATGCCAGTGCGGCGTCCAACTTCGCCCGCTTCGCGACCGCCGCCGGCATCGAGCGGATCGTCTACCTCGGCGGTCTCGGCGATCGCCCCGCGTCCCAGCACCTGCGCTCGCGCCTGCGGGTCGGCGAGATCCTGCGCGACGAGGGGCCACCGCTGACATGGTTTCGCGCCGGCATGGTGGTAGGAGCCGGCTCCGAGAGCTACCGGACGCTGCGCTCGCTCGTGGAGCGCCTGCCGGTGATGCTCGCTCCGTCATGGCTGTCCACACCCACCCAGGCGATCGCCATCGCCGACGTGATGCGCTATCTCGTCGAGGCCCCTCGCATAGCGGAGACCCGCTCGCGTGAGATCCAGATCGGGTCGGCCGAGATCCTCACGTACGGTCAGATGCTCGACAAGATGGCCGACGCGTTGGGACTGCACCGCCGTCCACGGATCCCCGTGCCGCTGCTGACACCCTGGCTCTCATCGCACTGGATCGGGCTCGTCACACCCGTAGACGCCGGAATCGCTAGGCCGCTGATCGAGGGGCTCTCCACCGACACGACCGTCACTGATCCTTCGGGCATGGAGCTGTTCGACTTCAGGCCGAGATCCTTCGAGCGGGCGCTGCTCGAGGCGATCGCCGAGGAGGAGTCTCAATCTCTCGCGGGGTCGAGCGGTGAGCGAGCGCTCACGTCGCGCGGCCGATCGTCTGCTTGCGGACATGGGCGAGCGGCGGGACGCGGTGCTCGGCGCCGACCGCGCCCTCTACGCCGCCAAGGCCGCCGGCCGCAATCGCTCTGAGGTGCCGGCGGCGCCGTAGACGGCAACGCAAGGCGGGAGCGCTCGACCAGGCGCTCGATTATCCGTCGCCCCGGCGGTGGGTATGGCGTGGTCGGTGGCCGCCGGCTTCGTTCTCGCCGGAGCGGCGTTCGCAGCGCTGCAGCTCAGCGGGCTCGATCCGTTTGGCCCATTTCCCGGCACCGGCGAGCTGGCCGGGAGGAGCCCTCGCGTTCGGCAGGTCTCGGCGTAGTGGCGACCCCCGAACAGCCCGGCTCGACTACGGCCCGTTCAGGTCCGATGACCGGCTGCGATCCAAGCCCCCACAGGTCTCGGGCCTCGCCCGCTGGCGAGCGCCGCGACGCTAGGATACGCGGGCCAGGCCGACGTAGCTCAGCTGGTAGAGCACCTCCATGGTAAGGAGGGGGTCTCGGGTTCGAGTCCCGACGTCGGCTCTCCGTTTCTGCCGCAACGCCGAAGCGGCTCGGCACCGGCCATGCTCGTCCTCTTGCACGCTTCCTGCGAAGGCGACAAACCGTCATCGCAGAGGTCACGTGTCAGCGCCCTGACCGGCCTCACAGCTGCAGCCCTACGAACCCGAGATACAGGACTATCAACGCGATGGCGCCGGGCCTGCGCATGCCTCGGGCCGGAGCCAGCAGGAGCAGGCTGACGAACGTCATCCCGACCAGCCATCCGAGCTGGAGCCTGGCCGTCCCAGCGGAGACCGCCAAGGTCACGAACAGCGACGGGATCAAGACCCCGGCCGCCAGGTTGATCGTGTTGCTGTTGAAGGTCTCTCCGACGAGCGCCGCGCCGCGATTGGCCAAGCCCAGGCGAACGGCGGTGATCGCGTTCGGCAAGCTCGTCAGCGGCGCCAGGATCAGGATCCCGAGGACTGCCGTCGAGACGTGCCAGCGTTCGCCCAGGCTCAGGGCCGCCTGCACCATGCCGGCGCTGCCGGCCACGATCAGGGTTACGTCGAGGACGACCAGGCCGAGCAGGTGATGCGTCGGCGAGGCAGACGAGGATGCGGGCGACTTCCCGGCCGGCGCCCCCAGATCGGACGCCGCTCCCGTGACGCTCGCCGGCGAGGCTCGCTCGAAGGACTCGCTGCGCGAGAGCAAGCCCGAAAGCTTCCAGCGGGCGAGTCGGCGCGGCCGGCCGATGACCAGGACGAGGTAAGGGATCAGGACGCAGGCGGCCAGGACCGCGGCGATTGTCGACGCGAGCCAGCCGAGCAGCACCGCCACGGCGATCAGGGTGATCAGACCGCCTGCCAAGCCCTCCAGCAGGAGCGTCGCGCGCGACAGGCTTATGCAGCCGGCGAGCAGGCCACTCAGCCCGATCATGGCCGCCAGGTTGAAGGCGTTCGAGCCGACGAGCACGCCGACGCCGACGTTGTGCTGACCCTTGGCCAGGGCGAACAGGGCCGACGACACCTCGGGACCGTCCGCCGCAAGCGCCGTCAACAGCCCGATCAACGCCTCCGGGAAGCCGAAGCGCGAGCCGAGCAGGTCAAGACGCTTGGCAAAGAGCCGCGCCGCCGACAGGGTCACGACGACGGACACCACGAACAAAGGGATTGCTGCTGTCGGTTCCACGGGAAAGCCAATCCTCCAGGGTCGGACGCCTGACGCCGACCAGGCTTCCCGGCAACACCGAGCCCAAAGATATCTGGCCGCGCCCGCCGGCGCGTCGAGCTAATAATCCGGCGATCGCTTCCGACTCCGCGAAACGAGAGCCTCCCCGACTGGCAGCCGGCCAAGGACCGGGCAGCCTGCGACGCGCCGGCGCGTGGGTCGTGAAAGGCGGCAGCCCCGAGCGGGTCGTCTATGGGGTGATCCTCGTGGGCGCCTTGATCGCCGCGGAGAGCGGCTCGCACGACGGCTATTTCGACCGGGCTGTATCGACGCTGCTGGCGCTCGCGATCTACTGGCTGGCCCACTCCTACTCGACCGTCCTCGGCCGCAGGCTCGAGCATCAGAAGAAGCTGACGCTCGCCGGCCTGGGCAAGGCGATGGAGCACGACTGGGGAATCGTGCGGGGCGGCGCGGTACCGCTGATCGCCCTGCTGTGCTGCTGGGCTTTGGGCGCATCCCAGGAAACGGCCGTGAACGTGGCGATCTGGGCGGCGGTCGTGAGCCTGATCGTCTTCGAGCTGGTGGCTGGCCTCAGGGCGAAGTCGACGCCGCGCGAGCTGGCCTTCGAAGGCGCCGTGGGCGTGGCCATGGGCGTGGCCATCCTGGCGCTGAAGACGCTCGCGCACTGAAAGCGCACGCCCAAGTGGGTGCGATCCCGGGCATCGATCTAAGCCTGATCGAACTCGTCCGAACTCGCAAAAGGCGCCGAGGAGCAGGGAAAAAAGCGACAGTCCGGACGAGTCCCGGAGGCTCGACGCCGCCAGTCAACGCTTAGGTGTAGACAAAAAATAGCTGACATGGAATAATTCCCGTTGGCCAGATCGATTGACAGGCATCTGGACAGATAGACCGTTTCGGGGAGGTGGAAGAGGTGGCCGATCGCGACAATGGGCGGTTGCAAAGAAGATCGATCGCGCCGATATACAGGCGCCTGCCGAGAGGGCCCCACAGCCTGGGCGCTAACGAGGTGGCCCGGCATCAGCGCCTGCGCATGCACGGGGCGATGGTCGAGGCGGTCTCGACCAGCGGCTATGCGGGCACCAGCGTCAAGCAGGTGATCGGCCTGGCGGGCGTGTCGAGGCGCTCTTTTTACGAACAGTTCGCGAACAAGCAGGAGTGCTTCTTGGCCACATTCGACCTGGTGGCCGCCCGCGGGGTGCAGCGCATCGCCGAAGCGTACCGCTCGAGCGGAGGGGAGCTGGAGGATCGGATCAGAGCGTCGGTGGCGGTCGTTGCCGAGGAGATCGAAGTCAACACCAAGGGAGCCGGCCTGGTGCTCGTCCACGCGCCGACGGCCGGGGCGCCCGGGCAGGCCCGCCTGCGCAGCATGACCGGCATGTTGGAGCAGCTTCTGACGAGCAGCTTCGCAGCCTCGCGCGAGACGGCGAAGCTGCCGGGCCCGATCGTCAGGGGCATCGTCGGCGGCGCCCAGGAAGCGGTGTCGCTGCGGCTGCGCGCCGGACGCCCGCAGGAGATAGCGGCGATCAGAGAGGAGCTGGTGCGCTGGACGCTCCTGTTCCAGACCCCCGCGATCGAGCACGCGTCCGAGCTGCTGGCCGCACGCGCGGCTGAGAGCAAGGCAGCGGCGAGCGCGGCTGCGGCCGGGGCCAGGGGGAGCGGGACGGCGACCGCGGGAGGCGCCCGGCTGCGCTCGCGCGTGCGACTGCTGCCCGATCCCAGGGCCGGGTACCTGGTCCAGGTCGATGAGCCTGGGCCCGCCTGGATGCCGGCGGGCCTGCACACGCTCTCGCCGACGGCGGCGCGCAGGTTCGCCGGTCCACGAATCTCCGAGAAGGAGCTGCGGGCACGCCTGCGGACGAGCGTCCTGAACCTGGCGGTGGTCGAAGACTATGCCGAGCTGACCGCGCCCCAGATCGCCGAGGCGGCGGGGATCCCGATCGAGGCGTTCTGCGAGCTGTACTCGTCCAAGGACGAATGCTTCTTGGCCGCGTTCGACGAGCTCAGCGACGAGCTGCTGCAGGTAACGGCCGATCCGGACCTGGTCAGCGAAGACTGGCCGCGTGCGGTCAGGCGCGTATTGGGCAATCTCTTGAGGCTGCTCGCCGAGCGGCCTCTGTATGCACAGGTCATCGCCTCGCAGGCGCTCAGTGCCGGAACTGAGCCGCTGCAACGGGACTTCGCGCTGATGAGCGACATCGCGACGCTGCTAACCGAGGGTGCGCCAGGGCCTGCCCGCAGCAAGCTCGCCGTGGAGGGCGTCGCGGGAGCGATCTGGCAGACGATCCGCTGCCAGGTCGCCAGCGGGCAGATCGATCTGCTGCCGGCGCTGACCGACTACCTGGCGTATGTCGTGCTGACCCCGTTCGTCGGCGCCGACGAAGCGGCCGAGATCGTCGTCGAAGAGGAGCTGCAACTGGCGGCCTGAACACCGCGCGGGCCTTACGCCCCCGCAAGCTCAGGCGCGCTGGGAGCGCGGCGGCGCCAGGCAGCGTACGGCGTACGGCGGGCCGCCTAGCGGCGTCGGGCGCGACGTTCGGCCAGATAGGTGAGCACGACCCCAATCAGGAAGGAAACCGCGATGACGACGATCAGGGGTACCTGGCCGGAGTCGAAGATCCAGTTGACTTCGACCGATTCGAGGTTGAGCACCGCGAACAGGGTGATGAAGACGGCGAGGACGACGAAGCCGGCGGTGCGCGCCAGCTCGCGACGGCTTCGCTTCTGGGGCGGTCCGGGCGCTGGCTGGGACATCGCAGGCCGATCCTAGCCAACCCGTCCGGCCGTCTCCCGCTCGGCGACGATCTGCTCGGCATCCTGCTCCCGCTCGGCGGCGACCCACGGGCATTGGACCGACAGCTCTTCGACCCCCATCGCGGCGGCCACGTTGAGCGCCATACCGTGCCTGAAGAAGTCGTCCAGGCGCTCGGGCTCGGCGCCTGACAGCTCGCGCGCGAGATCTACGAGGTTCGCGAAGCCGTGGCGCACCCGGGCGCAGACGACTGGGTCGTCGCAGGCGGCATAGGACTGGTGCTGGAGCATCAGGTAGTCGCGGTCGGAGTCGAGCAGGGCCTTGTAGGCGATGCCCATCGCCTGCAGCGCGTCCTCGCACTCGGCCGGTCCGCAGCCAGCCTTGTAGTCCTCGGCGGCGCGCTCGAACGCGACGGCGATGCGCTGAAAGCCCCTTTCGAGGGCAGCCAAGAAAAGGTCGCGCTTGGACGGGAACAGGCTGAAGACGTACGGCTGGGCGACGCCTACGTGCCTGGCGATGCGCTCGACGGGGGTGCCGTGCAGGCCGCCGCGCGCGAACTCGTGCACGGCCGCGGCGATCAGCTCCTCGCGGCGCTCGGCTGCGGGCACGCGCCGGCGCGCTTCGCGATCGTCGCTCATAGCGCGACCTCCCCGGCCGCGAGGGCGGGCTGAGACTCGGCGCCGGGCGTGGCGCCAGCGGCGGCGCGAGCGTCGCCA
>DATJWI010000233.1:0-8312 GCA_035501375.1 Solirubrobacteraceae bacterium | reverse complement strand
CAACAGACCTACAAGGAGCAGCCGAACCAATGAAGATATGCGTCCTCGTCAAGGAGGTTCCGGACGCCGCCGTCGAGAAGAGGATCGACCCCTCGACGGGGCGCATGGACCGCAGCGGCGAGAAGAATCTGAACCCGTACGACACCCACGCGATCGAGGCGGCCATGCAGATCAAGGAGGGCGGCGCCGCCCCCGTCGAGGAGATCGTCGCCGTCACGATGGGCCCCGAGTCGGCCGTGCGTGCCCTGCACAAGGCCGTCTCACTGGGCGCCGACCGCTCGGTGCATCTGTCCGATCCGGCCGTCGCCGGCTCGGACGTCGCCGCCACCGGTTACGCCCTTGCCAAGACCTTGCAGCGCGAGAGTCCCGACCTGGTCTTGCTCGGCCAGCAGTCCGACGACGGCGAGTGCTACACGATCGGCGCGGTCGTGGCCGAGCACCTCGGCATGCCCTCCTTGACCCAGGTCATCAAGATGGACGTCGAGGGGGAGGGGTCCGGGTCCGGATCTCTTCGCTGCGAGCGTCAGGCCGAGTACGGCTACGACACCGTCCAGATCAAGCTGCCCGCCGTCATCTCCGTCGGCGACGCGATCAACGAGCCCCGGTACCCCTCGTTGAAGGCGATCATGGGCGCCAAGAAGAAGCCCCTCGACGCCGTGACCGCCTCCGATGTGGACATCGACGCGAGCAAGGTCGGCGGCGATAACTCGGCCGCCCAGTGGGTCGCCGCCAAGGCTCCGCCGGCAAAGGCCGCCGGGCAGATCATCGAGGACGAGGACACCAACGAGACGGTCGAACAGATCGTGGCCTGGCTCGACGAGAGGAAGCTGATCTAGATGGCGAATATTCTGGTCTACGCGCTGCATTACAACGGCGCGATCAACAAGAACTCGCTCGGCGCCGTCTCCGAGGGCGCCAAGCTGGCAGCCGAGCTCGGCGGCGAGGCGCACGCGATCCTGCTCGGCGAGAACGTGCCGCAGGATCTGGCCGCGTCACTCGGCAAATACGGCGCCAAGAAGGTGCTCGTCGCCGAGGGTCCCGAGGGGCTGGCACAGCCGCTCGTCGACGCGATGGCCGCAGCCATCTCCGGGGGCGACTACTCCTACGCGCTGTTCGGCGGCGGCCTGCTCGGCTTCGAGATCGGCGCCGGCTTGGCCGCGCGGCTCGGTGCGGGCGTGGCGATGGAGGTCACCTCGGTGCGCGCCGAGGGCGGCGAGCTGATCGCCGAGCGCCCGATCCTCGGCGACTCGGCGATCTCCGAGATCAAGTACCGCTCGCCGGTCGGCATCATCATCGGGCGCCTGAACGCGTTCGAGATCAAGGATGCCGCCGGTCCAGACGCGCCGGTCGAGCAACTCAGCTTCGAGCTGAGCCCGCAGTCCACCCAGGCGACGATGGTGACGCGCGGCGAACAGCGCGGCGCGGACGTCGACATCGAGGGCGCCGACATCCTCGTCGCCGGCGGTCGCGGCCTCGGCAAGGCCGAGGGATTCCAGCTGGCCGAGGATCTCGCCGCGGCGTTCGGCGGCAACTCGGCCGTCGCCGCCACGCGCGCGGTGGTCGACGCCGGCTGGTACCCGTACGCGGCCCAGATCGGTCAGACCGGCAAGACGGTCGCCCCGAAGCTGTACTTGGCGGCCGGCATCTCCGGCGCGATCCAGCACAAGGTCGGAATGCAGGCCTCCGAGAACATCGTCGCGATCAACAAGGACTCCAACGCGCCGATCTTCGAATTCTCGGACCTCGGCATCGTCGGCGATCTCAACAAGATCCTGCCGAAGCTGACCGAGGCCGTGAAGGCGAAGAAGGCGGGCTGAGCGGCCATCGTGGACGGGAGGCCCCAAATTTTGGGCTGTAGCGCGCGTGTGTGCGCGGGCGCGTGCGCGTGCGCGGGCGCGCGCGCACACCATCGGCAAAGGAGAGTGATCTCGAGCGATGTCATCTCATAACGGGGGCACACAGCCGGGACGGCTGGGTCACAACGGCAAGGTCATACCGGCGGCCTATCCGCCGCCGGTCGACTCCAGGAAGGAGTTCGTCAAGCGCGGGCTCGACGCCGAGGACGAGCTGATCGACGTCGGCGTCGCGATCGTCGGCGGCGGCACCGCCGGCCTGGCGTGCGCCAACCGGCTGCTCCAGATACTGGCGGACGATCCGGAGACGATGGAGCGCCTCGGCGAAGTCCCGGTCGCGGTCGTCGAGAAGGCCAAGACCTGTGGTGGTCACAACCTCTCAGGCGCGGTCATGCGGCCTGGGGCCCTGCAGGAGCTGTTCCCGGACATGACACGCGAGCAGTGGCGCGAGGAGGGCTTCGCCTTCGGCGAGGTCACCAAGGAGGCCGTCTATCTGACGCCGACGTCCAAGCTCGCCGTTCGCATCCCGACGCCGCCGCCCTTCAAGAACCACGGCAACGAGGTCATCTCCGTCTCCGCCCTGGCCCGCTATCAGCAGAAGCAGGCCGAAGATGCCGGCGCCTACATCCTGACCGAGACCGCCGCAACCCAGCTGATCGTCGAGAACGGAGCCGTCGTCGGCGTGCGCTCCGGCGACAAGGGCCGCGGCAAGGACAGCGAGCCGCTCGGCAACTTCGAGCCCGGCACCGACATCAAGGCCGAGGCGACCGTCCTCGCCGAGGGCTGCTGGGGCCATCTGACGGGCGCCGCGATCAAGGAGTTCGACCTCGCCGCCCACCGCGAGCCCCAGGTCTGGGAGCTCGGGGTCAAGGAGGTCTGGAAGGTCCCCAAGCCCTTGAACCGCTTGATCCACACGATGGGACCGTGGCCGTTGAAGATCTCCCCCAAGTACGGCCAGATCGGGGGGACCTGGATCTACCCGATGACCAACGCGAAGGGCGAGCACCTGATCTCGATCGGCTTCGTCGTCGAGCTCGAGTACGCCGACGCCACGACCTCCGCCCACGACCTTTTGCAGACCTTCAAGACGCACTCGCTCGTGCGCTCGATCCTCGAGGGCGGCGAACGTGTCGCCTGGGGCGCCAAGGCCCTGCCTGGTGGCGGTTACTGGTCGATGCCAAAGCTGACGATGCCCGGCGCCCTGCTCGTCGGCGACTCGGCCGGCATGGTCGACACGATGGCCCTGAAGGGCGTACACCACTGCATCAAGTCCGGCATGCTCGCCGCCGAGTCGATCTATGCGGCCTTGAAGGCCGGCAGCACCGACCTGACCGCCTATGAGCAGGCGATCGAGCACTCCTCCGTCGGCAAAGAGCTGTGGGAGGTCCGCAACGCCAGACAGCCCCTCCAGAAGGGCCTCTTGCTGGGCGGCCCGCTCAGCGGCATCCAGCAGATCACCAAGGGCAAGCTCCCGGGCCGCGAGTCATGGCACCGCAACGACGCCAAGCCGATGTTCATCGGCAACACATCCGAGTCCTATGTCAAGCCCGACGGCAAATACACCTTCGACAAGCTGTCGTCCGTCTTCATCACCGGCAACGCCACCCGCGACGACGCCCCCAACCACATCAGAGTCCAGAAGCACGTCCCCCGCGAGATAGCCGAAACGTGGCGCTGGATGTGCCCCGCCGGGGTCTACGAGATCCCCGAGGATGGGGAGGGTGGGGACAAATCCGGTCCCGTCGACGTGATCGTCAACTACACCAACTGCGTCCAATGCGGCGCAATCACCGCCAAGGGCGGTCGCCTCACCACGCCAGAGGGAGGCGACGGCCCCCTCTACCAAATCACCTGAGGGTCTTCGACGCCCTCTGCTCCTCCTCGCCAACCGGCTGGGCCAGGTAACTGGACGTACATTCGACTCGCCCGTCGTATGATTGAAGGACGGGCGGATTCGGTCGAGGTTTGAGGTTGCGGGCCCAGCGCGTGGCGCTTTGGTCTGCAGGCCGAATCCCTTCGAAATGGCAGAGCGCGTGAACTGAGGAGAGCACGGTGCCAAGCCGAATCGAGAGCGACACTTCGCGTCCCGTGCCGACGGCATTCGGTTTGGTGGTGCGCGAGTTCTATGGCGGCACGTGCGCGGTGGTCGCGGTCGAAGGGGAGCTCGATCTCGCGACCGCGCCGGATCTCGAGCGGATGCTGGATGACGCGCTGCTCGCGGGCCGTACGATCGTCGTCGATCTGTCGCTCGCGACGTTCATCGACTCGACCGCCTTGGGCGTACTGCTCGGCGCGAACAGGCAGCTTGGCGGCGACGGAGGGCCAGGCCGGGTCCGGGATGCGCGGCTGGCGGTTGTCTGCGCACGCCAGAACCTGCTCCGGATCTTTGAGTTCTCTGGGCTCGACACCGCCTTCGCGATCTTTCCCGAGCTGGAGGACGCGCTCGCACATGTAAGGGGACGAGACGCGTGCGCGGACTGATCGCCAGCGCCGCGGCTATCGCCGCGATCGGAGGCTCGGCGCATGGCCCGCCCGTAAAGGCTCGTCCTGCCCATAGCCCAAACCCCCAGGTCTCCGCTACGCCAAATCTCTCTGCCAAGGTTCTGACTCCCTTGCAGGGAACCTTCCACCAGAGAGATCGGCGGACCGGCATAGCGAGCCCGTCCTCGATCGTCGCGCCCGTCAAGGTTCCGGCTGGATCGGTGGCTCCGGGCGGTCGGTCTGCGGCTCCCGGCGGTGGGCCCGAGGTTCGGGTTGGAACCGGCGGGTCTGCGGCTCGTGCGGGTTCGGCTAGGTCTGGGCTACGGGTGGCTTCTGGAGGAGGCGGGTCTGTGGTTCGGGTGGGTCCCGGCGGCTATGCGGTCCGCGGACATCGGCGTGCGCGTTCGGCGGGGCTCGCGCTTCCGAACGTCACGGCCCCCGTGGTCGAATCGGTCGTCTCGACCGTCGAATCGACCGTCAAATCGGTGGTCTCGGACGCATCTGGAGCCCAGACGGCGACGACCTCGAAGACAACGACAACGCCGGAGACAACGACAACGACTCCGACGACGAGTCCTGTCACGACGAACCTAAGCTCGACACCTCAGGCAAGCACGACGCCCGCGAGCCACGCAAGCACCGCTACGACTCCGGCTGCGGCGAACTCCGCAACGACCGCAACGACCGGCGCGGCGCCCGCGACGGCGCACGACCCGGCGACCGCGCGCCATAAGGGCGGCGGCGTGTCACGCGACGCCCGGGCACGGCGACACGCCGGCAAGCGTGGCGCCGGGCAGCGAGCTGCACTGTCCGCCGGCTCGGGCGGCGGCGCCGCGACCGTGCTTGGGGCGCTTGCCCGGACTGGGGCGGGGCGCGCCGGCTCGGACCGGCATGCCGGTCGAAAGACGGCCCCACGGACGGTCTCTGGCGGCGCGAGCCGCCCGGCCTTGCCGATCGTCACGACCATTACCCGGATCGTCGGCGTCGTGCCGACGCTGCTGTGGGTCGCGATCGTCGCACTGGCCGCGCTTGTTCTGGGACTGGCTGTGCGCACGCGGCTGGCCGCCCTACGTGCCGGCCGCCTCGAGCGCCAGCGCAGGGAGCTGCTGGCGGACGTCGGGCTCCTGCAGGCGGCGCTCCTGCCGGCGCCGCCTGGCCGGCTGGGTCCTGTCGGCACGTCGGTCGCGTATCGTCCCGCCGACGGCCCCGGCGCCGGCGGCGACTTCTATGACGTGTTCGGCCTCGGGAATGGCAGCCTGGGGGTGATCGTCGGCGACGTGTCCGGTCACGGACGCTCGGCCCTGCCACATACGGCGCTCGTGCGCTACACGTTGCGCGCCTACCTGGAGGCCTGGCTCTCACCGCGCGAGGCCGTGCAGACGGCTGGGTCGGTGCTCGATCGTCAGCTCGGGGGATCGTTCGTGACGGTCGTCGCGGCGGTCTATCACCCGCGCGAGCGCACCCTTACCTACGCCAGCGCCGGCCATCCGCCGCCGATAGTCCTCGGCGCCGAGTGCCTGCAGCCGGTGACAGCCGCCGCCGCGCCGCCGCTCGGGACCGGAATGCGGACGGGCACCCGTCAGACCGTCGTCTCGGTGCCCGGTGGAGCCCAGCTCTGCTTCTATACAGATGGCGTCACCGAGGCCCGGGTCGGTGGCGGTGAGCTCTATGGCTCTGACCGGCTCACGGCGGCGCTCGGAGGGCTCGGCGCCCGCGCCACGGCCGTCGCGTTGCTCGACCGCGTGGCTGCCGAGACCCGTTTGCGCCCGGACGACATGGCCGCGTGCCTGCTCTCGGTCGCCGGCGAGGCCTGCGCTCCCCGCGCGCTGGTCGAGGAGATCGAGCTCGACCGCGAGACCGCTGCCGGTGAGCGCACCGAACGCTTCCTGTTCGCCTGCGGCGTCTTGCCCGAAGAGGTGGCGTCGCTTACGCGCGCGGCGGCTGCGCTTACGCAGCGCTCCGGCAGCGTGCTCCTCGACGTGCGTTTCGACGCCGGCGCGACGCCCCAAGTCGCGCTGCGGCACGACAACCTCGCGCCGCTTCACCGCCGCCCGTCGGTGGCGCGACCAGCCCGTGCCGGCGTTTCTTAACGGGTCTGAGGCGAATAGAGGGGCATGCCGCGTCGGCCGACGAATCTTTACGTCGCCGGCGCCGGTCCGAAACACGCGGCCCCGAATGGTGTTAGGTGGTTGTCATGGGCTCGATGACATCTACCAGATGGATTGTCAACGGCCAGCGTCCGTTGCTCACGCTCGCGTGCGTGACGGCGCTGGCCTTGATGATTCTGGGCGTTCCTGCGCGCGCCGACGTCGGGCAGTCGGCGGGGTGGACGCCTGACTCGGCCCTGCTCGTGCAATGCGCGACGGCAGGTGGAGCCTCTGAACGGGCGGCCTCATTCGCGGGCGAAATGACCGCCATGAATGGCGCTTCGCGGATGGCGATGCGCATCGAACTGCTCGAGCGCACACCCGGCGAAACCGGCTATCGCCCGGTGCTTGCCCCGGGCGTCGGCGCCTGGCACTACGCCGATCCCGGCGTCAAGGCTTACAAGCACATCGAACAGTTCACGAACCTTTCGGCCCCTGCCAGCTACCGCGCGCTGATCAGCTTCCGCTGGGACGGACCGCATGGGCGCGCGATCAGGCGCGACGAACGGCGCTCGCCGCGCTGCCAGCAGCCGGCCCCTGCGCCCCCTGTTCCCGAAGCGCCGCTAGAATGATCTCGAAATGAAGAGCGACATACATCCGAACTACGTGCTCGCACACGTTCGCTGCACATGTGGCAACGAGTTCGCGACCAGAGCGACACGCGAGGAGCTGCACGTCGAGGTCTGCTCCAGCTGCCACCCCTTCTATACGGGCCGTCAGAAGCTCGTCGACACGGGCGGACGGGTCGAGCGCTTCCAGCGGCGCATGGCCAAGGGCCGTCGCGCCCAGGCCGCGACCTCGGGCCAGGCCGCCAAGGCCTCCTGATCGGTCTGGCGATGTCCACCCCGCCGGCTGCCCCCGCGAGTGCGCCGACGCGGGAGGCGAGCGTCGCGCGTGACGTGCCGGCAGGCGCGCCGGGGCTCGGAGATTCCGAGGTCGAGGTCCGGTCCGCGGAGCCTGAGCTGGAGGTCGATGCCGACGGCCAGCTGAGCGCCGCGCGCGACGCGCCCCTCGGCGGCCAGGCCGTGCTGGAGGGCGTGATGATGAGAGGCGTCCACAACTGGGCCGTCGCCGTGCGCAAGCCCACCGATGAGCAGTTGCGCGATGGCGAGCGCGGGCGACCCGGCGATCGAGACGGCCTGCGCGCGGAGCTGCACGAGGACACGCTCGCGCCGGCGCTCGGCGAGATCGAGGTCAGTGTCTTTCCGCTGGACTCGGTCATGCGCAGGCACCGGCTCCTGCGGCTGCCGATCGTGCGCGGGATCGTCGCTCTCGGTGGCTCTCTGGCGATCGGCTTCAAGGCTTTGGAGGTCTCCGCCAACGCTCAGCTCCCGCCCGAGGAGGGCGCCTCGGGGAAGGGTCCGGCCGGGGAAGAAGAGGCACAGGCCGAGGAGATCCCGAAGGCCGTCTGGATCGGCACCGTGGTCGTCGCCGTGGCGATGGCGATCGTGCTCTTCTTCTTGGTGCCCGTCGGCCTGACCAGCCTGATCAAGGGCCAATTGCACAGCTCGGTTCTGTTTTGGGTGGTCGAGGGAATCGTGCGCACGGCCCTGTTCCTCGGCTACATGGTCCTGCTGTCGCGGATAAGGGACCTGAGGCGCGTGTTCGAGTATCACGGCGCCGAGCACAAGACGATCTCCTGTTTCGAGGCGGGCCTGGCGCTGACGCCTCACAACGCGCAGCGCTTCTCGCGCTTGCACCCGCGCTGCGGCACCAGCTTCCTGCTCGTCGTGATGATCGTCGCGATCTTCGTGTTCGCGCCGATCGGCTTGCCCGCGTGGTACTGGCTTGTGATCACGCGCATCCTCGGCGTGCCCCTGATTGCCGGCAT
>DATJWI010000232.1:0-6098 GCA_035501375.1 Solirubrobacteraceae bacterium | reverse complement strand
GAGGTGATCGACGTGTGGTTCGACTCGGGTGCGATGCCGTTCGCGCAGCACCATTACCCGTTCGAGCACGGCCAAGCCTTCGAGGAGAGCTACCCGGCCGACTTCATCTGCGAGGCTCAGGACCAGACGAGGGGCTGGTTCTACTCGCTCTTGGCGATCGCGATGCTCGTGGACCCTTCCGGCGCCGAGGGCAAACCGCCGGCGCCGTATCGAAACGTGGTCTGCCTGGGCCTGATCCTCGACGAGGAGGGCCAGAAGATGTCGAAGTCGAAGGGCAACACGGTCGAGCCGTGGCAGGTGCTCGACACCTACGGCGCGGACGCGTTCAGGTGGTACTTCTTTACGTCCAAGCAGCCCTGGGACGGGTACCGGTTCTCGACGGACACGATCGGTGAAGGCGTAAGGCTGTTCTTGAAGCAGCTGTGGTCGACGTATTACTTCTACGCGCTCTACGCGAAAGCCTCGGCCGCCGAGATAGCGGGCGGCCCGCAAGCGAGGGCCACAGAGAATGAAGCGACCGAGTTTCACGAGCGTGGCGGGAGCGCAGCGCTCGCCACGGCGGCGCCCGAACCGGCGGACGATCTGGACCGCTGGGCGCTGTCGAGGACGGCCGGGACGGCGGAACTGGTGGCCGAGCGCTTGGACGCCTATGACGCGACCAGCGCCGGCAGGGCGATCGCCGAGTTGGTCGACGAGCTGTCGAACTGGTACGTGCGGCGCTCCAGGAGGCGCTTCTGGGACGGGGACCAAGCAGCGTTCGTAACCTTGCGGACCTGTTTGCTGACCGTCGTGAAGCTGCTGGCGCCGCTGTGCCCGTTCATCAGCGACGAGATCTACGACAACCTGAGCGGCGAGCTCGCGAGCGTGCACCTGTGCGACTTTCCGACGGCTGAGGACGTGAGCCCGCGCGATCGGGACTTGGAGCGGGCGATGGCGGTCGCGAGGGAGACCGTCAGGCTGGGGCTGGGCGCGCGGGCGAGGGCCAAGATCAAGGTGCGCCAGCCGCTGGCCGAGGCGGTCGTGGTCGCGGCCGGAGCTGAGCGGCTGGCCGTCGAACGATTGGCGGACGTGGTCAGAGAGGAGCTGAACGTCGGGCGCGTGCGCTTCGTGGCGGCGGCCGACGAGCTGGGCAGCTACGAAGCGAAGGCCAACTACCGAACCCTGGGGCCCAGGTTCGGCCCGGACATGCCCCTGGTGGCACAGGCGATCGCGGCGCTCGAACCGTCACATGTGGCGGCGACGCTGCGCGAAGGCGACGGCGAGATCGGGATCAGCGTCGACGGGCGCGAGCACACCCTGTCAGTGGACGACGTGATCCTGACGATGAAGGCGCCCGAGGGCTACTCGGTCGAGCGTGAGGGCGCCCACGCGGTCGCGCTCGACCTGACGCTCGACGACGACCTGCGGCGCGAGGGCTACGCGCGCGAGATCGTGCACGCCATACAGAACGCCAGAAAGACGGCCGGCCTGCAGGTCGAGGACCGGATCGAGCTGGGCCTGGGCGGCGCGCCGGCCCTGATGGCCGCCGCCGAGGCCAACAGGGATTACCTGGCCGGCGAGACTTTGGCGGTCGCGCTCGACATCGGCGACGGCGCGACCCGGGCTGACAGCGAAACCCCGACCGCGACCCCGGCGAGCCCTGCTTTCGACTACCGCGAGCAGACCGAGGTCGACGGCTTGGAGCTGTCGATCGCGCTGCGACGGGCCGCGCGCGTCTGATCAGGCAGCCGTGAGCGCAGGCTCCAGCTCTTGCTCGAGCTTCTTCTTGGGGTAGGCCCCGACGATCGTCTTGGCGGGAGCGCCGTTCTTGAAAAGGATCATCGTCGGGATCGAGAGGACCTGGTACTGGGCGGCCGTCTGCTGGTTCTCGTCGACGTTGAGCTTGACGATGCGCAGGTCCGGGCGCTCGCCGGCTATCTCCTCGAGCACGGGCGCCACGACACGGCAGGGACCGCACCAGGGAGCCCAGAAGTCGACGAGCACGGGTTTGTCGGACTCGATCACCTCGGCGGCGAAATTGGTGTCGGTAACTTCGGTCAGATTGCCTGCCATTTCGGTCTCCTTAAAAATCGCGGTCTCCATCCACTATACAAAGTAAAGGGTGGGATCCAGATGCGCCCAGAACACTGGGGTCCGCGGACCGACCGGGGACCTCCGGACCGCGCCCCGAACGCGGATCCAGGCGCAGCCGGCAAAGGCCCCGCGTGTCAGGCCGTACGCGTGAACGTGCCCTCGGCTTCGGCCGGTGCCGCGCCCGCGCGAGGGCGGCCTGGCGGCCCGGCCGGCTGGCGGCCGACCCTCAGGAGCGGAACCAACCACATCGCCTCGGCCGCGATCCGCCACGACATCTTGGACGTACCAAGCTTCCGGTCTCGGAAGACGATCGGAACCTCGACGACCTTGAAACCGGCCTGGACGGTGCGATAGGTCAGCTCGACCTGGAAGGCGTAGCCCTGAGAGCGGACCGAGTCGAAGTGGATCGTTTCCAAGACCTCCCGCTTGAAGCACTTGAAGCCGCCGGTCAGGTCGCGCACGCGCAGGCCGAGCATCAGCCTGGCGTAGGTGGAGCCACCCTCGGAGATGAAGCGCCTCAGGAGTCCCCAGTCGGTGACGCCACCGCCGGGGACGTAGCGTGAGCCGAGGGCCAGGTCGGCGCCGCCCTTGACAGCCGCGAGCAGGCGCGCCAGGTCGGCGGGGTCGTGGGAGAAGTCGCAGTCCATCTCGAACACGTAAGCCGCCCCGCGATCGAGCGCGTACGCGAAACCGGCGAGGTAGGCCGGGCCGATGCCGTTCTTCTCGGTCCTGTGCAACACCTTTACCCAGGCTTTCTCGGCCGCCAGCCGGTCGGCGATCTGGCCGGTGCCGTCGGGCGAACCGTCGTCTACGACCAGAACCTTGAACCCCTCCGGCGATGCTTCGGCGAGCACGCCGCCCGCGGCCTCGACCATCGCGGCCAGGTTCTCGGCCTCGTTGTAGGTCGGCAGGATCAGCCACGGCAAGCCCGGCGTCGAGGCTCCGGTGGGCCGGGCGCTCAGGCTGGCGTCGATTGCGGGGGAATCTCGGTCGGACATCGGTCGCTGGACGCCCCGTACCCTAGAGCAGTGGAACCTTCGAACGGCGCGATCGCCGATGCCCTTGAAGAGCTCGGCGACCTGTACGAGCTGGACGGCGCGATCGTGCACCGGGTCTTGGCCTACCGCAGCGGCGCCAGGGCCGTACGCGAAGCGCCCGTTTCGGTCAGCGCGCTGGCTCGGGAAGGGCGAGCGGTCGAGCTGGCCGGGATCGGCAAGACCTTGCAGGAGAAGATCGTTGCCTTGGCCGACACCGGCACGATCCCGGCCACCGAGAAGCTGAGGGCCAAGTTCCCGGCCGGCCTGGTCTCGATCACCAGGCTGCCCGGGATCGGCGCCAAGCGCGCCCGACTCCTGCACTCGGCGCTCGGCGTCGACTCGCCGGAGACTCTGCGCGAGGCGGCCCTCGGCCAGCGCATACGCGACGTCCGCGGCCTCGGCCCAAAGTTCGAGGAATCCGTCCTTACAGCGCTCGACCGGGCTCGGGTTGAGGCACAGGACGGCGCCGACGGCGCCGTATCCAGCCGGGCCAGGCTGCTGCTGCCCCAGGCTCTGGAGCTGGGCGAGACCCTGGCCCGGGGCCTTGCCGACGGCAGGGCAGGGGCCGGCGCGACCGTCCTGGTGGCCGGTTCGGCGCGGCGGATGGCCGACTCCGTCAAGGACATCGACCTGGTCGCGTTCACGACCAAACCGGCCGCCCTCGCAAAGAGCCTGGCGCAACTGGCCGAGGTCGAGAGCGTCACCAGCGCAAGCGCCACCGGAGCAAGGGGCCGGTTGCATGTGGGCGTCGGCATCGACCTGCGCGTCGGCCGGCCAGAGCAGGCCGGCAACCTGTTGCAGCACTTCACCGGCTCGGGCCTACACAACGCGGCATTGCGCGAGTTCGCCGTCAAGCAGGGCTTCCACGTCTCCGAGCACGGCGTCCTCGACGACGGCGAGGCTGGCCGGGAAGCCGCGGCCCGGAGTGTGGCCGGGGTCGAGCGCGGGGCTGGGTCCGGGGCCGGGGCTGGGTCCGAGGCTGGGTCCGGGGCCGGGCGGACGCTGACATTCGAGACCGAGCAGGAGGTCTATGGCCTGCTCGGCCTCGACTACATCGAGCCCGAGCTGCGCGAGGACCGCGGCGAGCTGGAGGCCGCGCGCTTGGAAACGGCTTCGGCCCGGACCGGCCCGAAGAGGGCACGGTCGGCGCACGACCAGGCCAGGTCGGCGCTGCCAGACCTGATCGAGCGGGGCGACATAAAGGGCGACTTGCATAGCCATACGGTCGCCTCGGACGGCAAGAACACGATCGAGGAGATGGCGAAGGCCGCGCGCGAGCTTGGCTACGGGTATCTGGCGATTACCGACCACTCGGCGAGCCACGGCTTCGGCAACGACGTATCGCCCGAGGAGCTGCGCCGCCAGATCGAGCGTGTCCGAGAGGTCGACGACCGCATGGACGGGATCAAGGTCCTGGCGGGCAGCGAGGTCAACATCTTGCCCGACGGATCGCTCGACTATTCGGATGAGCTCCTGGCCGAACTGGACTGGGTCATCGCCAGCGTGCACACCGCGTTCGGGATGGGAGAGCAGGAGATGACCGGGCGCGTCATCCGCGCGATCGAACACCCTCTGGTCGACGCGATCGGCCATCCGACCGGCAGGCTGATCGAGCGAAGGGAACCGTACGAGATCGATCTCGGCGCCGTGTTCGCGGCAGCAGCGCGTACCGGAACCCTGATCGAGATCAACGCGAACCCGGACCGCCGCGACCTCTCCGACGTGCACGCCCGGCACGCCGCCCAGGCGGGTGTGACGCTCGTGATCGACTCCGACGCCCACCGGACCGCCACGCTCCAGAACATGCGCTGGGGAATCGCCACCGCCCGGCGGGCGTGGCTGACGAAGGAGGACGTCGCGAACACGCGGCCTTGGGCGGAGCTGTCGATGCTTCGCAAACGGACGGCACGGGGGGCGCGCGCGTAAGGCCACCCTCCGAGGGTTCGTCGCGCGGACGGCGAGGCTTCCCAAAACAGGCGATTCGCGGACGCGCGCGTATAAAGCCTCTAAGGCTGCTCTCTCCCCTCCTAAGCCAAGGCTGCCCTCTCCCCTCCTCCTTCCCCTTTCTCGTCTATAGGCTGTGTGATCGCCTATAGTTTCTCTATCGTTTTGGGTCTGCCGCCAGCCGAGGGCGAGCGGCGAAGCCGGACACAGAGGAACCAATGGCCGCCACACGCAGTAAGTCGCCCGCGAACACAACAGATCAGCCACCGGCGTTCGAACCGGCCGCGGTGATCGACCTCGATGAGCTGCGCGAAGCCGAACGCGATCCCTACTTCAAGGAGCTTCTGAAGGAAGCGGACGAAGCGGGGGAGCGCGCCAAGCGCGTCAAGCGCGAACGGCGCGAAGAGCGGGAAGTACGCGAGCGCCATGGCAACGGCCGGCCGCGGGCAGCCTGAGCGAGAACGTTCGCGGCGACCCAGACCTGTTGTGAGCACGTAGGAGCGCCGGCGGATGCCAGAACAGGCTGAGGATCTATGGTGCCGGTGGCCTCCGGCCGAGGACGACGAGGTCGAGTACGCCGAGGTGCTGCGCGCGGTCACCGAGTTCAAGCCACTGAAGAACGATGCGGGTCGCGAGGCGGCGCAATGGCTCAAGGAGAAAGCGCTCCTCAACCACCCCGCCACGCTCACCTATCTGCTGCTCTCGGACGAGCGCGTGGAGGGGTTCCTGGCGATCTGCTCCGCCAGCGTGGAGTTGAGTCAGAGCCATCGCAAGAAACTGGCGTCCAGCCACGGAGGGGACCATCTGCTTCCGACCCAGGGCGCCTCCCTGGTTACGTGGCTGGCCAAGCATCGCGAAGGACGAGCGACGGGCCGTCAGATCATGGCCCACGGGGTCTCGATCGCGAGGGAAGTCGCCCGCCTGCAGGGAAACCTGGCTTTCGTCCTCGACCCGTTCGACGACGAGACGAAGGCGATGTGGGAAGAGAGATTCAAATTCAAACAATCCAAAACCAAAGTGGGCGAAGGCCCGCACCGGCTGTGG
>DATJWI010000231.1:0-3495 GCA_035501375.1 Solirubrobacteraceae bacterium | reverse complement strand
GGGTCTCGTGATCGAAGACCTGGTTGACCAGATCGAAGCCCGTTTTCAAGAGCTGGGCAAGCAGATGACCGACCCCGAGGTGATCGGCGACCGCGCGCGTTACGCGGCGGCCGGTCGTGCCTACAGCCAGCTGGAGCCGGCCGCCAAGCTCGCCTCCGAGTGGCGGCGCGCGCGCGACGACGAGGCCGGGGCGGAGGAGCTGTTGGCCGAGGGCGGCGACGATCAGGAGCTGCGCGAGCTTCTGGCTGGGTCCCGCGAGCGGATCGAAGCGCTCGAGGAGGAGATCAGGCTGGCGATGATCGAACCAGACCCCAATGACGAGAAGAACGTGATCGTCGAAATTCAAGGCGGCGCCGGAGGTGACGAGGCCGGCCTGTGGGCGGGCGATCTCTACCGGATGTTGACCCGTTACGCCGAGCGCCTTGGCTTTGCGACCGAGCCGATGGACATCGGCGAGGGCAAGTACACGTTCGCCATCAAGGGATCCGGTTCTCACCCGCCCTACTCGGTGTTCAAGTTCGAGGGCGGCACCCACCGCGTCCAGCGCGTCCCCGAGACGGAGTCCCAGGGGCGCATCCACACCTCGACGGCCACGGCCGCCGTGCTGCCCGAGGCCGAGGAGGTCGACGTCGAGATCGATCCGAACGACCTGCAGATCGACGTCTACCGGTCTTCGGGTCCGGGCGGACAGTCGGTCAACACGACCGACTCGGCTGTACGCATCACGCACAGGCCGTCCGGGATCGTCGTCTCGATGCAGGACGAGAAGTCCCAGCTGCAGAACCGCGAGAAGGCGCTGAGGGTCCTGCGCGCCCGACTGTACGAGCGGGCTCTGGCCGAGCAGCAGGCCGAGCTCGCCGCCGACCGCCGCTCGCAGGTCGGCACGGGCGACCGGGCCGAGAAGATCAGGACCTACAACTACGGTGAGCGGCGCGTCACCGACCACCGCATCAAGCTGACGGTCCACAATCTCGACCAGGTCCTCGAAGGGCAGCTGGAGGAGCTGACCGCCGCATTGCAGGCCGACGAGCGGCGCCTGCGCCTGCAGGCCCAGGCCGCGGCGTGATCGCCAGCGAGACGCCCGTCCGCGAGGCGCTCGAGGGCGCGATCGTCGCGATCGCGGCCGCCGGCTGCGAGAGCCCGCGACTCGATGCCGAACTGCTGGTCGCTCGAGCGCTGGGCGTGGAGCGCGAGCGCCTTTTGATCGGCACGGCCGCCGGTGCGCCCGGCCGCGAGCTGACGGTCTCGGGGCCGGCTGTGCGCGCCGTACAGGAAGCCGTGCGCAGGCGCGCGGTCGAGCGCGAGCCGGTCGCCTACATAACCGGCTTCCGGGCCTTCCGCCGGCTGTTCTTGGCGGTCGACCCGCGGGTTCTGATCCCGCGCCCGGAGACCGAGCTTTTGGTCGAGCTCCTGGTCGAACGTTTGCCTCACGGCGCGCACGTGCTCGACGTGGGCACCGGCAGCGGCGCAATCGCGCTTGCCTTGGCCGACGAGCGCCCGGACCTGACGGTGTCTGGCAGCGACGTCAGCCTTGACGCGCTTGCTGTGGCCAAGGCCAATGCACGGCGGCTCGGACTGGACACCGTCCGCTGGCTGCACGCCGACCTCTTGGCCGGGGTGCCAGACGAGTTCGACGCGATCGTGTCGAACCCGCCGTACGTGGCCGACGGCGACCGCTCAGGGCTAGCGCCCGAGATCGTCAGGCACGAGCCGCCGGTCGCGCTGTTCGCCGGTCCCGACGGATTGGCTCTCGTCAGAGATCTTGTCTCACAAGTCGCTGTCTACGCGCGCGCGCGGGCCATCGCAATCGAGATAGGCGCCGGCCAGGCCCCGGCCGTCGCCGGGCTGCTGTCGAAGGCCGGCTTCGCGCAGGTCGACGTCGAGCCTGATCTGGCCGGGATCGAGCGGGTCGTGTTGGGGTCCCGTTGAGCGGTGCCTCAAGCGGGCGCGATGCGCCGCCCGGCGAGTCCGGCGCGTCTGGTGAGATCGCGGGCCAGCACGATGCGCTCGCCGGCGAGCTCGGCGCGATGCTCAGCGACGGGGATGTCGCGCGCCTGCGCGAGTGCGTCGCGGCCGGCGGGCTCGTTGTGTTCCCGGCGGACACGGTCTACGGCCTCGGCTGCGACCCGTGCTCTGAGTCGGCCGTCAGGCGCCTGTACGAGCTGAAGGGCAGGCCGCCCGAACGGCCCGCTGCCGTCATGTTCTTTGCGCTCGAGGCCGCCCTGCGGGCGCTGCCCGAGCTGGGGCCACGCACGCGCGCGGCGCTCTCGTCGCTGCTGCCCGGGCCTTTGACCCTGCTCCTGCCGAACCCGGCCCATCGCTATCCGCTGGCGTGCAGTCCCGCCTTGGCGCTCGCCCGGGACCGGGCGCTTGCCCCGGACCGGCCACCGGCGGAGGACCGGCCACCGGCGGCGGGACGGCCACCGGCGGAGGACCGGCCACCGGCGGCGGGCCACTCGGATCCGGCGCTCGACACGATCGGCCTGCGCGTTCCGCGCCTACCGGATCAGATCGCAGTCCTCGGCGCGTTCGAGGGGCCGTTGCTGCAGTCCAGCGCCAACCGCTCGGGCGAGCCCGACTGCTTGCGTCTGGCGGACATACCGGACGAGATCCGCGAAGGCGCTGGTCTCGTGCTCGACGGTGGCGAGCTGCCTGGGATCGCCTCGACCGTGCTCGACCTGAAGGACTACGAGCGTTCCGGCGGCTGGCGGATCGCGCGCGAGGGGCCGCTTGGCGCGGCCGAGATCGAGCGGCTGCTCGGCTGAGCGCCTGGCTCCGATCGCGGGGCGGGATGCCCCGCGCCCAGGACCCGGCGAGAGGTGCTCGCCTGCGCGGATGCGACCCAAATGACGACGGTCCTCGACACCGCTCGCCATCGCTGCGCCCTGCTAGCCTCGTCGATGCGCCGTCGCGACTGGCGCTGTGAGTGGAATCGACCACCGGGGAGCGACGGATCGTCGCGCCGCGCGCCTGGGCACACATCGTCTTTTTCAGCTGCCAAGGAGAGCGCCATGTCCGACCTCAAGCCGCCAGATCTCGCCCCCGACTACTTCGACCGGCCTCTCGAGGAGGTCGACCCGGAGGTCGCGGAGGCGCTCAGCGGCGAGCTCGCCCGCCAGCAGCGGACGCTCGAGCTGATCGCCTCGGAGAACTTCGTGCCGCGCGCGGTGCTCGAATGCCAGGGCTCGGTGCTCACCAACAAGTACGCCGAGGGCTACCCCGGGCGCCGCTACTACGGCGGCTGCGAGTGGGTCGATGTCTCCGAGCAGCTCGCGATCGACCGCGCGCGGGAGCTGTTCGGCGCCGAGCACGCGAACGTGCAGCCGCACTCCGGCGCGCAGGCGAACACCGCCGTCTATCACGCGCTGCTCGAACCCGGCGACACGATCATGGGTTTGTCGCTCGCGCACGGCGGCCACCTCACCCACGGGATGCGCATCAACGTCTCCGGCCGCCTCTACGAGATCGCCGCCTACGAGGTCGATCGCGAGACCA
>DATJWI010000230.1:0-2567 GCA_035501375.1 Solirubrobacteraceae bacterium | reverse complement strand
AGGTCTCTCACCACGCCCCCTGCTCGGTCCTGATCATCCGCACGACCTGAGTGCCCACGTAACGCACGACCCGTGTAACCCGTTTGCAGGACCCGAGCGCCCCGTCACGCACGACCCGCGCCCACCTGTTCGCACGACTTGAGTACCCCGGATCGCATGTCCCGGCGATCTTCGATCGTCGTTCTGAAGGCCGGCTTGCCGAAGTCGGGCCGCGAGCGCATGCGCCGATACGGTGGGCTCCATGCGCGTGACCTTGACCGAAGATCTCGACGCCCTCGCGGACGAGTGGCGGGTCCTGTTCGAGCGCGACCCGCTCGCCGCGCCGTTCCTGTCGGTCGAGTGGCTCACGGTCTGGCAGCGTCACTTTGGCGCCGACGGCGTGCCGTGGCTGCTCGCGATCCGCGACGGCGAGCGCCTCGCCGGCCTGGCCCTCTTCCATCTCGGCCACCGCCGCAGCCTCAGGTTCCTGACCGGCCTCGGCGTCGGCTTCGGCGACTACTGGGACGTGGTCGCGGCGCCCGAAGACCGCCCCGAGGTGCTCGCCGCCCTCGCCACCGAGCTGCGCCGGCGCAGCGGCGAGTGGGACGCCCTTGTGATCGACAAGCTGCCCGAAGATTCGCCCCTGGTCCCAGCCCTGCGACGGGCGGGACTGCGCTCGCTGCCCGCCACGCGCTGGCCCTCGCCCCGGATCGTCCTGCCCGACTCCTTCGACGCCTATCTCGAAGGCCTCTCCAAAAACAGGCGCTACCGGATCCGCCGCAACCTGAAGGTGCTCGACGGCGGCGAGCTGAGCGTGCGCGAGCTCACCGACCCGGTCGCGGTCACGGCCTCGCTCGAGCGCTGGCAGGCGCTGAGGGTTCAATGGTGGGAGAAGCGCGAGCGCCAGATGATGGGCGAGCACGGCTCCGAGCGGTTCCTGGCCTTCACCCAGGAGGTCGTCCTTGCCCTGATCCCGTCCGGCCGCGCCGCGATCTGGGAGGTCAGCAGCGGCGATCGCCTGGTCGGCGTCACGGTCAACTTCATGGACGGCCGAACCTTCTACTACTGGCTCTGGGGCTTCGACGCCGAGTTCGAGCAGCTGCGCCCCGGCCACATCCTGATCGCCCATGCGATCCGCTGGTCGATCGAGACCGGGCGCCGGTATTTCGACTTCATGATCGGCGACGAGCCCTACAAGTACGACTACGCCCCCGAAGATCGCGCCATCCTGTCGATGACCTTCGGCAACCGCCGCCCGCGTTCCCGGGCCGCGCTCGGCGCCAGCCAGGCCAAACACCTGCTGAGCGCGACCAGGTCCCGGATCTCCAGCAGCGAGCGTCAGATCGCGTCGCGCGGGCGCGCCTGACGGTGGCGGTGGCGACCCCATGCGCGTAGAGCTGATCGAGCGGTTCCAAGACCTCGAGGACGAGTGGCCGCGCCTGCGCGCCGCCGACCCGACCTCCACTCCGTTCACCTCCTACGAGTGGACTTCGGTCTGGTGCCGGCACTGGGCCGAAGGCGGACGGCCGTGGATCCTCGCCGTCTACGACGGCGACCGCCTGGCCGGTCTCGTCCCGTTTCTGATGCACCGCAGAGCGGGCCTCAGGCTCCTGCGCGGCCTCGGCCTCGGCGTCGGCAACTACTGGGACGCGATCGCCGACCCCGACGAGCGCGCCCAGGTGCTCGCCGCGGTGGCGGCCGACCTCTCGGGGCGCGGCGCCGAATGGGACGCGTTCTTCATGGACAAGCTCCCCGAGGAGTCGACCACGATCGCGGCGCTCCTGAAGGCCGGTCTGCGCGTCGAACCCACCGCCCGGCTGGCCTCCCCGCGCATCGAGCTGCCAGCGACCTTCGAGGAGTATCTCGCCGGTGTGTCCCCCAAACGACGCGCGGCGATACGACGCAGCCTGAGGCCTTTGGACAGCGGCCAGCTGTCGGTCCACACGGCCACCACCGGCGATGAGATCGCCCTCGCAGTCGAGCGCTGGCAGCGCCTGAAGGTCGAGTCGTGGCGGCAGCGCAACCTGCATCTGGACCCCGAGCACCGGAGCCCCCGCTTTCGGGACTTCACGACCGAAGCGCTCACGTCGATGGTGCCGGCCGGCCTCGCGGTCGTCTGGGAGATCCGCGACGAGGACAAGGTCCTCGTCGTGACGATCGGTCTGCTCGACGAGCACGCTTACTATGGCTGGCTGATCGGCTTCGACCCGCGTTGCGAACAGCTCGAGCCCGGCCACATGGCGATCGCCCGAGGCATCCGCTGGAGCATCGATCAGGGGCTCCGCTACTACGACTTCATGCTCGGGGCCGAGTCCTACAAGTACCACTACGCGCCCACCGAGCGTTCCGTCCTGGCGGCCGTCGTGGGCAACGGCCGGCCGCGTTCCCGCGCCACGCTCGGGGTCGGGCGCCTGCGCCGAGCCCTTCGGCGCTCCGGCGCCCAGGATTCCGATCCTCGGTCTTCCCACTTGGCGAGCCCGACCAGCGCGGGGGACCGGCCAGACTCCCAGGCCGATCAGCCAGGGGCTCGCACGACTTCCTCGTAGACCGCGGCCGTGCCCTCGATCATCTTGTCGATCGTGAACTCT
>DATJWI010000229.1:0-2908 GCA_035501375.1 Solirubrobacteraceae bacterium | reverse complement strand
AACTCCCGGAAGAGCGCGCCGGTCAGTCCGCCCTGAAGCCCGATCGGCGCGTAGACCGCGGCGAGCGTGATCGTCATCGCGATGATCGGGCCGACGAGCTCTCGGGCGGCCTGAATCGCCGCGTCGAACGGGCTTTGTCCCATGTGGAGATGCCGCTCCACGTTCTCGACCATGACGATGGCGTCGTCCACGACGAGCCCGACGGAGAGAACGATGGCGAGCAGGGTCAGCAGATTGATCGTGAACCCGGCGATGAAGATCAGGAAGACGGCGCCGACGAGCGAGACCGGGATGGCCACCACGGGAATGAGCACCGAGCGCGCCGATCCCAGGAACAGGAAGATGACGATGATGACGATGAGCAGCGTCTCGGACAGGGTCTTCAAGACCTCTTCGATGGCGTTGCGGATGTAAAGCGTCGAGTCGTAGGGAACGCCCGCCTTCATCCCGACGGGCAGCTGCGCCTGGATGTCCTTCAAGGCCTCCCGCACGCGGCCGATGACCTCGAGCGAGTTGGCCGTCGGGAGCACCCAGATGCCCATGAAGGTGGCGGTCTGGCCGTTGAACCGCACGTCCGACTCGTAGTTCTCGGCTCCCAGCACGACGTCGGCGATCTCGCCGAGTCGCACGACGACGCCCTTGTCCTCCTTGACCACGAGCTGGCGGAACTCCTCGGGCGTCTGGAGATCGGTGTTGGCGACGAGATTGACCGAGACCATGGAGCCCTTGGTCTTGCCGAGCGCCGACAGGTAGTTGTTGGCGGCGAGTGCCGACCAGACCTGCGACGGCGAGATGCCGAGCGCCGCCATCCGATCGGGCTTCAGCCAGATACGCATGGCGAACGTGCGGTCGCCCAGAATGTCGGCCCGCTGCACGCCGCTGACCGCGGTCAGCTTCGGCTGCACCACGCGAACCAGATAGTCGGTGATCTGGTTCTGGTCGAGATCGCTGGAGGCAAAGCCGATGTACATGGCCGCGAATTGGCTGTCCGCCGTCTGGAGGTCGATGACCGGCGCCTGGGCCTCCGGAGGCAGATCGTTTCGCACCTGCGCGACCTTGGCCTGGATCTGCGTCAGCGCGGCGTTGGTGTCGTAATTGAGCTTCAGGTGCACGGTGATCGTCGAGACACCCTGGGCGCTCGAGGACTCGATGTAATCGATGCCGTCCGCGCTGGCGATCACCCGCTCGAGAGGCGTCGTGATGAAACCGCGAACGAGGTTCGCGTTGGCGCCGACGTAAACGGTCGTGACCTGGACGACGGCGATGTCGCTGCGCGGGTACTGCCGCACGGACAGCGAGCGGATCGAGCGAACGCCCAGGATCAGAATGACCAGGTTGACGACGATCGCCAGGACCGGCCGCTTGATGAAGAGGTCCGTCAGTTTCATTTAGCTGTCCTCGGGCCGGGGGGCCGGGTTGTTGCCCGGCTGGACTTTGTTGTTGATCTGAACGGCGGCGCCGTTGCGCAGCTTGAACACGCCCGACGTCACGATCTCCTGACCCGGCTTCACACCCGAGACGATCGCGACCTGATCGCCGCGGCCACCGCCCACCTTGACGAACTGCTGCCGCACACCGCGATAGCTCTGGCCCTTGGGATCCTTCATGTCCTCGACGACGAAGACCGAGTCCCCGTACGGGGCATAGCTGATGGCCGAGGCCGGCAGGGCGATGACGCTGTCGCTCGAACCGGTCGTCAGGCTCGTCTGAACGAACATGCCGGGACGAAGCTTTCCGCCGGGGTTCGCGAGGGTCGCCTGGACCTGCACATTACGCGTCGCAGGATCCACCACGGAATCGACCGCCGTCACGCGGCCGGTCGCCGAGACGCCCGCCCCCTCCGCCGTCACGACCACCGCCTCGCCGGTTCGCAGCCTGGCCACTTGCTGCTGCGGGACGGAGAAGTTGACGTAGATCGGATCGAGGGCCTGCAGGGGCACGACCGGCGCTCCGTCGGTCAAGTACTGGCCGAGATTGACTTGCCGGATGCCGAGGATGCCGGAAAACGGCGCACGAATCGTCTTGCGCTCGATCGTCGCCCGGATCTCACCCACGCGGGCGTCGGCAGACTTTTGCGTGGCCTCGGCCTGATCGAGGTCGGCCTGGGCGGCGACTCCCTCGGCGCTCAAGCCCCGCATTCGCTCCAGGGAAAGGCGCGCCAGGTCTCTCTGCGCTTCGGCCGCGGCCAGTTGCGCCTTCTCCTGCCTCGTGTCGAGCTCCACCAGAACCTCGCCCTGCTGCACGGCCTTGCCCGACTCGAAATTGATGCGGTACACGATGCCCGCCAGGTCGGCGCTGACCGTCACTCCGCGCACGGCGACCACGGTTCCGATCGAACCCAGGGTGGCCGCCCACGGCTCCTCCCGCGCCACGACCGTCGTGACGGCCTCCGGCGGCGGCCGGTAGGACGAGTTCTGCTTGATCGCCGATTGAACCTGCCTCGCCTTCACCATCGCGATGGCGCCCAAGAGGGCCGCCACGATGAGAAGCATCAGAATCATCCGTTTTGCCATCGAGAAACCTCCATCCGCCCGGGACTACAGTATCGGCCTTGACGATCGACCCAGGGAGCGCGACCGGGGCTTCTCAACCCACCCCGCGGCTCCGGGCCCGAAGGGGTCCTCCGCGACACCCCAGTATGTTGTTACGTTCGATTGCCCATCCAGGGTTCGCGCAAGAAAGAACGAGAAACGGCCACACTTGCCGCGCAAGGCTCTGGCCCGTCGTCACTTATCCCGAAAACCCGCACCTCCCTGCTTTCGGTCAATAGGCCGTTTTCGGGTACCAGGTGGCGGCACGGCCGCTCGGCGTCAGATCGAACAGGTTCCAGACCGGTGTGAAGAGGTCGATCGCCCGGTGCTCCTTCGGAGACATGGCCGCCTCGACTGAATACGTGTGGTGGATGTCC
>DATJWI010000228.1:0-2261 GCA_035501375.1 Solirubrobacteraceae bacterium | reverse complement strand
GGATCGCTGGGACCGAGCTGTTCGCCGAGCGCCAGCGCCGGACGGTCGCGGGAGCGCGCATCATCGCCGAGCGCCTGCTCGGCGCCGGTGGCGACGCGGGCGACGCGCGCGGCGCGAGCGGGCGAGGCGCGGGCACCGGCGCGAGCGGGGGAGCCGGTCTGAACGTGCTGAGCGGGGGTACCGATGTGCATCTGGTGCTGGTCGACCTGCGCGACCTGCGGCCGCAGCTGAGCGGGCGCGAGGCCGAGGACCGGCTGCATGAGATCGGGATCACGGTCAACCGCAACGCGGTCCCGTTCGATCCGCGCCCGCCGATGGAGGCATCGGGCCTGCGCATCGGCACGCCGGCGCTGGCGACCAGGGGCCTGCTCGAGGAAGACTTTGCCGAGGTCGGCCAGATCCTGGCGCGGGCCCTGCTCTCGCCCGACTTCAACGCCGATGCCGCTGCTCTGGCGGAGCGCGTGCAGGCGATCGTGGCGCGTTACCCGCTGTACGAGTCGCTGGCCTTGCCCGCCGCGGCCTGAGCTGTCGTCTCGGGGGACCTTTGGCACGACCCTGGCGGGATTGTCCACGCGCGCGTGCGGCCGGCGGCGCCGTGGTCATGTGAACGACCGCGTCTGCGATTGCGTTCTGCGCTCGTGTGAGCGGTCCGCTTGCGCACATATGACCACGGCGCCTGCGATGCTGTAGCGCAGTCGATGGTCAAGCCGACCCCACTCGACGCGCTCTACGCGTTCATGGTCGCAGCCGCGGTCTCCGCGCTGCTGACGCCCCTTACGATGCGCTTCGCGAAGTCGGTCGGCATGATCGACGAGCCGCGCGAGCGCGGCCTGTCCGAACGCTCGACGCCGTTGCTAGGGGGTTTGGCGATCTTCGCCGGAGTGCTCGTCGCCGGCCTTGTCTTCTTGCCGGTCGGCTACTACCAGGATCGGCATCTCTGGACCGGCGTTCTGGTCGGCGCGGCCGTGATCACCGTGGTGGGAGCGTTCGACGATCGCTTTGACCTGCCACCCTGGGCGAAGCTCGCCGGTCAGGTCGCCGCGGCCGTGATCGTCGTCAACTACGGTGTCGCGGTCAAGGCGATCACGCTGCCGTTCGTCGGCAAACTGGAGCTGCCGGGCTCGGGTGTCACGAACGCGGGGCCGATCCTGACCGTGATCGGGCTGGTGGCGATGATGAACATCGTCAACTTCTCGGACGGCGTCGACGGCCTGGCGGCGGGCGTGTGCGCGATCATCGCCGGGGCGATGGCGATCGTCGCCTTCGACCTCGACCGCCAGCAGCCCGGCGTCCTGGCGGCGCTGACCGCTGGTGCGGCGCTCGGCTTCCTGATCTTCAACTTCCCGCCGGCCTCGAGCTTCATGGGTGACTGCGGCGCCAACCTGCTGGGCCTCTTGATGGGCGTGATCACGGTCGAGGCCGCGGTCAAGACGACGGCAGTGGTCTCGTTCGTGCTGCCCATGATCCTGCTGGCGGTGCCGTTCCTGGACACGACGTTCGTGGTGCTCAAGCGCTTGAAGTACAGACGCCCGATCTACGAATCCGACAGCGAGCACTTCCACCACCGGATGGCCAGGATCGGCTTCTCCAGCCGGCGCACGATCGCGTACCTGTATGCCTGGACGTTGATGCTCGCCGGGCTGGCGCTGGCGCTGCGGTTCGTGCCCTACAGCGACCATCACGGCCACCTGCGCACCGGCTGGATGCTCGTGATCGTCGCGCTCGGCCTGCTCGTGGTGGCGGCCAGCGTGTACCTGGTCTACGTCCTCGAGATCTTCAAGTTCAGGCGCCTGGACGCGATCCGTCTGCGCCGCTTGCGCCCCGAGGCCTCGCCCGCAGAGATCGAACGGGACGTGGTCAAAGACTTCGAGACGGGCGAATTCCAGACCGTCTCAGCGCCCACCGATTGGAGGTCGCAGGACTCCCGATCGGCCAGCGCCGACGTGCCCGCCTCAGCGCCCACCGATTGGAGGTCGCAGGACCCCCGATCGGCCAGCGCCGACGTGCCCGCCTCAGCGCCCGAGCGCGCCGACGTGCCCGTGGCGGGGCTGGGTGTGCGCGACGGGGGCGTTCAGCAAGGGTCGGGCGAGCGGCAGGTGGATCAGGACCGCGTAGACGCAGAGGACGAGCGTCGCCGCGCGCAGGCGCCGATCGCCGCAGACGGCCGCTAGCGGCAGCGGCCAGATCGCATACCAGGGCAAGAGCCAGGCCGTCGATAGCAGCAGCGCGAGCAGGGTCCAGGCGGCAGCCACGCGCCAGTC
>DATJWI010000227.1:0-3251 GCA_035501375.1 Solirubrobacteraceae bacterium | reverse complement strand
TGCCGGGCGTTCGATCGTGCCGGTCCGCACGGGGCCGATCCCGAGAGCCTGGCCGTTCGGCTACGCTTGAGCCGGTCCTACACGTTTTGAAACAGCAACAGGAAGGGGTCACTCGATGGCCGGTCTGACCGGGCGCATGTCGACAGTCGTCAAGGCAAAGGTCTCGAAGCTCTTGGACCGCGCCGAAGACCCCGCCGAGACGCTCGACTACAGCTACCAGAAGCAGGTCGAACAGCTCCAGAACGTCAAGAAGGGCATTGCCGACGTCGTCACCGCCAAGAAGCGCCTGCAAATGCAGGAGGCGACACTCAAGCAGAACGTCGTCAAGCTCGACACCCAGGCTCGCCAGGCGCTGTCCTCGGGTCAAGAAGACCTCGCGCGCACGGCCCTCGAGCGCAAGAACGTCGCCCAGACCGAGCTGCAAGGACTCGACACCCAGGTCGCCGAACTCGAAGACCAGCAGCAGAAGCTCACCGACTCAGAGCAAAAACTGCGGGCCAAGATCGAAGCCTTCCGCACCAAGAAGGAGGTCATCAAGGCCCAGTACTCCGCCGCCGAGGCCCAGGTCCGCATCTCCGAGGCCGCCACCGGCGTCGGCGAGCAGATGGCCGACGTCGGCCTTGCCATGCAGCGGGCCGTCGACAAGACCGAAAACATGAAAGCCCGGGCCGACGCCGTCCAGGAGCTCGAAGCCGCGGGCACCTTCGACGACATCACCCAGCTCGGCTCCGGCGAAGACGACATAGACCGCCAGCTCAAGTCGCTCTCCAGCCAGTCCGCCGTCGATGACGACCTCGCCAAGATGAAGGCCGAGATCGGCGCTCCGGCGGGCGCCGGCGCCGGCGAGCTTGGCGCGGGGGGCGCTGAGGGGTCCGCTGGCGGTGGCGATCAGCCGGCTGAAGGCCAGCCATGATCGTCCGCGTCTCCGGCGAGGACCAGTACCGCCTCGCCGACGAGGATGCTCCTCGGGTCAACGATCTCGAGAACGCCGTCGTCGCCGCCGTCGACTCCGGCGACGAAGCCGGTTTCACGCGCGCCTACTCGGCATTGATCGACTACGTGCATGCCCAGGGCGCCCGCGTCGGCGACGACGAGATCGAGACCTCCGACGTGATCCTGCCGCCGCCGGATCTGAGCTTCGCCGAGGCCGGCCGCGAGTTCACCGGCGAGGGCCTGATCCCGGACTGAGAAACGGCCGGCGCCTCTACGTGATGCCGCAAAAGGCTGGTTTGGTGTAAAGGCTATGTAAAGGGGGTGTGGGGTGTGTATCTTTTTTCGGCCGGCGTATATCTATGGCTATACACCGCTCCGAAATAACACTCCTTCTCCATGCCCGTGCGCCATTGCATGACACGATGCTGGGGTATTGCGGGAGCAGACGGACCCGTCAGATCGGGATGCCCCAGAGCGGGAACCAACGCTCCAGTTCGGGCTCGATCGGCAGTTCTGAGGCCATCTGCGCCTTCAGCTGCAGCTCGCGCTCGGTCGAGCGCTCGTTGCCTGAGCCTTCGCCCGGCACGAACGGGTACCAGAAGCCCCTCTTGTAGTTGTAGATGAAGTAGACCGGCCGCCCCTTGGCCACGTTCGCTGCGCCGGACCGGTCCTCGAACGCGAACACCGCGCACAGCAGGCGGTCGCCGTGGCCGGCCGTCTCGATCGAACTCGACACCGCATTGATCCCGACGGCCAGGTCTTCGACCGACGGGGACCCCTCTTGATTGCGCAGCACCATCCAGCGGTAGCCGTAGTCGTCGTCCTGGGTCGAGACCGTCGTGCCCGAGTCGCCGCCGGTGGCCTTCACGACGTCCTCCATGTCGCGCAGCGTCGCTTCGAACTCGCTCGTCGCCAATGCCTGGAACACGATCGCCGCAACGCCTGAGGGCTCGATCGAGTGCTCGGCCTGGAGCGTCACATATGCGGTCGTGATCGCAAACAGCCGGTCGGGGGCCGGGCCCGCGACGGTATGGCGGCCGGTCAGGATGTCGCGCAGGCCCACGGTCAGCACGCTCCCAGGCTGCAGGCCGCGCGCGCGCAGGCCACCGGGGCGCGCCATACGAAAGAGATGTAGTCCGGCGATGCGCTCACGCCGGCGCAGCCTGCAGCTGGGACTCCAGGCGTTCGAGCGCCGCCAAACGCTGCTCCAGCGGCGGGTGGTCGGCGAAGATGTTCATCAGCGAACGCTTGGTCCGCGCCGGCAAGATGAAGAACGCGCTCATGCCCTCCGCCCGGCGCAGGTCCTGTGTCGGGACCCGCTCCATCGTGCCGCTGATCTTCAACAAGGCCGACGCCAACGCGCTCGGGCGGCCGGTCAAGACCGCCGAGCCGCGGTCAGCGGCGAACTCGCGGTATCTCGACAGCGCCCTCAACAAGAGGAACGAGATCGCGTACACGATCACCGAGACCAACAGGACCAACATGATCTCCTCCTCCTCTTCGTTGCTGCGCCCATAGCCGCCGCCGAAGCCACCGCCGAAGAACAGCGCGAACTGGGCGATCATCGAGGCCAAGGTCGCGAAGAAGCTCGCCAAGGTCATGACCATCACGTCCCTGTTGATCACGTGGGTCAGCTCGTGGGCCATCACGCCTTCGAGCTCGGCCGGTGACAGCAGATCAAGGATGCCCCGGGTCGCGCAGACGGTCGCGGACTTCGGCGATTTGCCCATCGCGCAGGCGTTCGGCATCGAGGTCTCGATCACCGCCACCTTCGGCTTGGGCAGGTCCGCCTGGACGCACAGCCGCTCGACGATCGCATGCAGCTCGGGCTCCTGCTCGGGGGTCACCTGCTTGACCCCCATCGTCGCCATCGCGATCTTGTCCGAGCCGAAGAACTGCAACAGCAGCAGAATCAGCGCCACGACGATGATGAAGCCGGCCGCCGCGCCGGCCGCGAACAGCACGCCCACGAACACCACGTAGACCAAGCCCAGCAGGAACATGGTCATCGCCATGCGTGCCTGCAGGCCCGTGTCCTTGCCGAACTTGCTCGATCTTCTGGCCATGCTCGCCATTCTCGCAGAGACGGTTCACGGTCCCTTAAAGTGCTGACCGTGAAGCCCGAAGTCGAAATCATCGGCATCTCCGTCAAGACGTTCGGCGTCACGTTCGCGCTCGGCTTCCTTGCCTGCGGCCTGGTGATCGCCAAGCGTCTGCGCGAGCTCGAGAAGCCGGTCGACTGGGCGTACGAGATCGTGTTCGCGGCGCTGCTAGGCGGGGTGATCGGCGCGAGGGTCTACTACCTGATCCAGAACTAC
>DATJWI010000226.1:0-5965 GCA_035501375.1 Solirubrobacteraceae bacterium | reverse complement strand
CCTCTCTGCGGCGCGCCGACGTCGTCAAGACTGCGGTGCTCCGCGCCGTCTCCCACGACCTGCGCTCTCCCCTGACCGCGATCGCCGCCGCCGGAGAGGCGGTCGCGCTGCCCGATCTCTCGCAGGCCGAGCGCGAGGAGCTGGCCTCGGTGATCGCTCAGGAGACGCGCCGTCTCTCTCGACTGGTCGAGAACCTGCTCGACCAGTCGCGCCTCGAGGCAGGTGTAGCCGAACCGCACCGCGAGTGGACCTCGGTCGAGGAGGTCCTCGGCGCGGCCCTCGAGGAGCTGGGCGCCAAGACCGAGGACTTCACGCTCTCGGTGGACCGCGACCTGCCGCTCGTGCGGGCCGACTCGACCCAGCTGGAGCGGGCGTTCGTGAACGTCCTCGAGAACGCCCGGCGCCACTCCGGCGGTCACCCGGTGTCGGTCCGCGCGCGTGCGGTGCGCACCCATGGCGGCGAAAACGATCGCGTGATCGTGCGCGTCGTCGACCGTGGTCCAGGCATCCCGCCCGCCCAGGTCGAGCGCGTGTTCGAGCCCTTCTACCGGGCCGGCACGGCGAGCGGTGGGCATCGCGGCTCTGGCCTGGGCCTGGCGATCGCACGCGGCTTCGTGCACGCCAACGGCGGCAAGCTCTACGTCGAGTCGCTGCCCGGCCAGGGCGCCACGTTCGTGTTCGAGCTGCCGCTGGACCCGGTCGTGCCGACCGACGCCGCTCTCGAGTCCGCCGAGAGTCCTGCCCTCTCCGCATGACGGCTGGTCTCGATGGCCGCTGAGGCTCCGCGCGTGCTGGTCGTCGACGACGAGCTCCAGATCGTGCGCGCTCTGCGTGTGGTCCTGCGCGAGGCCGGCTTCGAGGTGCTCGCAGCGCAGAGCGCCGCCGAGGCGCTGGACCGCGCCGCGGTGCGTCCGCCGCAGGCGGCGATCGTCGACCTGGTGCTGCCTGACGGCGATGGGATCGAGGTGACGCGCCGGCTGCGCGAATGGAGCGAGATGCCGATCCTCGTGCTCTCGGCGATCGGCGAGGAGGACCAGAAGGTCCTGGCCCTCGAGGCCGGCGCCGACGACTACGTGACCAAGCCCTTCGGCGCGCGCGAGCTGGTCGCCCGGCTGCAGGCCGCCCTGAGGCGCGCCGGCGGGCAAGCCTCTGAGGAGGAGTCGCGCGTCGAGGTCGACGGGCTCGCCGTCGATTTTGGGGCACGCACCGTCAGCCGCGACGGCGAGCCCGTTCACCTGACGCCGATCGAGTTCGACCTGCTGCGCGTCCTCGCCCGCAATCGCGGCCGCCTGATGACCCATCGTGCGCTGCTCACCGAGGTCTGGGGCCCGGGCTACGCCGACGACGTGCAGGCCCTGCGCACTCACATCGCGCGCCTGCGCGCCAAGATCGAGCCGGCCGGGTCCGGGCTCGGAACGCCCCGCAAGTACATCGTCACCGACCCCGGCGTCGGCTACCGCCTCTCGGCCTGAGCGTCAGGTAGGTCTACGGCCTGGGCCGTAACAGGGAAGACTGCGGGAAGCGGCCTACGACTCACCGGCCGATCGACTGTATGTGGCGGCAGTCCTCATGGGCGAGGATCGCCTCTCTCTTCCGTCATGAAATCGTTATACGTCCGGGTCTATTCGTTACGCGCTCGTGACACCGGGCCGCCCATAGTGAGCGCATGGACGTTCTCGCCATAGCTCTCGGGATCGTGATGTTCCTGATCCTCCTGGCCATTCTCGAGGGGATCGAGCGCATATGAGCGTCTCGTTGCCACTTGGCGCATTCATCGCGCACATGAGCGCCGCCGACGTCTTCGGCCTGGTCGTCTCGGTCCTGATAATCGCGTATCTGTTTTACGCCCTGATCCGCGGTGAGAAGTTGTAATGACGTTCTCCGGCTGGCTTCTGATCGTTCTGTTCGCGGTCATCCTGACCGCGCTGGCGCTGCCGTTGGGCAGTTACATGGCGAAGGTGTTCACCGGCAAGCGGGTCTTCCTCTCGCCGATCCTCGCTGGGCCCGAGCGGTTGCTGTATGGCCTGATGCGGGTCGATCACAAGCGCGAGCAGGACTGGAAGCAGTACGCGAAAAGCCTGTTGATCTTCTCGCTTGCGGGCTGGCTTTTGCTGTACACCGTCCTGCGCACCCAGAACGCCCCGTGGGTGCCCCACGCGCTCAATCCGCTGGGCTACCACTCGGGCACCTGGAACGTGACGTTCAACACCGTCTCCTCGTTCCTGACGAACACCAACTGGCAGTACTACGGCGGCGAGACGACGATGACCTACCTCAGCCAGATGATCGGGCTGACGGTCCAGAACTTCCTCTCGGCCGGCATCGGGATCGTCGTCGCGGCCGCGTTGATCCGCGGGATCATCGGTCGCAGCGGCAAGGGGATCGGCAACTTCTGGCAGGACATCGTCCGCGTAGTCCTTTACGTCCTCTTGCCGATCTCGATCGTCGGCGCCTTGATCCTGGTCTCCCAGGGCGTGATCGCCAACTTCTCGGCCTTCCTGACCGCTCACACGATCACCGGCCTCGAACAGAAGATCGCGATGGGACCGGTCGCCTCTCAGGAGGCGATCAAGGAGCTCGGCACCAACGGCGGTGGCTTCTTCAACGTCAACTCGGCTCATCCGTTCGAGAACCCGACCGGTTTCACCAATCTCTTCGAGATGCTGCTCGTCCTGGTCATTCCCGCGGCGCTCGTCTTCATGTACGGGCGCATGACCGGAAACCGCCGCCAGGGATATGCCATCTACGGAGTGATGATGTTCATGTTCTTGGGCGCTGTCACGGTCGCCTACATCGCCGAGGCCCACGGCTCGCCTGCCCAGCATGCCGCAGGTCTTCACACCGGCGTGATCTCGGGCTCGGGCGGGGGCAACCTGGAAGGCAAGGAGCAGCGCTTCGGGATCGCCGGATCGGCGCTGTTCGACACGGTCACGACCGTCACCTCCTGCGGCGCCGTCAACTCCGCGATCGAGTCGTTCACCGGGATCGGCGGCGCGGTGCCGATGGCCAACCTGTCCGCCAGCGAGGTCATCTTCGGCGGGGTCGGCACCGGGCTGTACTCGATCCTCCTTTACGTCCTGTTGGCGGTGTTCATCGGTGGCCTGATGGTCGGGCGCACGCCGGAGTGGTTGGGCAAGAAGCTCGAGGCGCGCGAGATCAAGCTGGCCGGCCTCGGCATCCTGATAACGCCGCTGGCGGCCCTGTTCTGCACGGCGATGGCCACCGCGACCACCGGCGGGCGCAAATCGATCTCTGAAGTGGCGCTCTCCAAGTCGGGCGGCAACACGCCGCAGGGGTTCTCCGAGACCTTTTACGCCTACCTGTCGCAGGCCAACAACAACGGTTCCGCCTTTGCCGGCTACACCGGCTACATCCAGCCGAACGCCGGCAATCTCGGCGCCCACGGCGTCACCTTCGCCGACCTGCTCGGCGGCTTCGACATGCTGTTCGCGCGTTACGCGCCGATCCTGTTCGCGCTGGCGGTCGCCGGCGCCCTGGCCGGCAAGCGCGTCACGCCCGCCGGCCTCGGCACGATGCGCACCGACAATCCCACCTTCGCGGTGCTCCTGCTCGGCGTGGTCGTGCTCGTCGGCGCGCTCACGTTCTTCCCCGCTCTTTTGCTCGGACCGATCGTCCAGGGCCTGACCGGACACCTGTACTGAGATGAAACGCGACATCGTGACATCGATAATCGGGATCGTCGTCTTTACGATCCTGCTCGGCTTGATCTACCCGCTGTTCATCACGGGTGTCAGCCAGGTCGCCTTCCCGGGCAATGCCAACGGCCAGAAGGTCTACGTGAACGGCAGGCTCGTCGGCTCGAAGATCATCGGCCAGAGCTTCAAGTCGCCAGTGCTCGAAAAGAACGGCAAGCCCAAGGAAGAAGAAGAAGAACTCGTCACCGAAGCGGACCCCAAGTACTTCCAGTCCCGCCCCTCGGCCACCGAAGGCGGCGCTTACAACGCGGCGGCGAGCACGTTCTCGAACAGGGGTCCAAACAGCGTCAAGACCAAGGAAGCCGACGAAGAAAACATCAAGGAATACCTCGAACTCAACAAGCCGTATGACCCCGGCCTGACGACCGCCCAGATTCCCGTGGACGCGGTCAACACGTCGGCCTCCAACCTCGACCCCGAAATCTCACAGGCCAACGCCTGGATCCAGGCGCATCGCGTCGCGGCCAAGCGCGGGCTGTCGCTGAGCGTGGTCAACGCTCTGATCTCCAAGTACACCGACGCGCGCGGTCTCGGATTCTCCGGAGAACCGGGCGTCAACGTCCTGGAGCTGAACCTCGCGCTCGATCGGTTGACCGGAGGGGCAAGCTGATGGCGAGCGTGGGGATGGGTGGGCCCGCCACTAAAAACGAGCGCCAGGCGGTCTCGCTGTTCCAGCGGGAGATCGTCAAACGCGCCCTGATCGACTCCCTCAAGAAGCTCGATCCGCGCGTGCAGGTCCACAACCCGGTCATGTTCGTCGTGGAGATCGGGTCGGTCATAACAACTTTCACCTGGCTAAAACAGGCGCTCGGCGGCGCGCCCCTCGGCGGTGGACACGAGCCCGCCTGGTACACGTTCACGATCTCGCTTTGGCTGTGGTTGACGGTCATCTTCGCGAACATGGCCGAGGCATTCGCCGAGGGTCGCGGCCGCGCCCAGGCCGACACGCTGCGCACGATGCGCAAGGAGACGGTCGCCAGGCTGCGCGACGGCTCCACCAAGGCTGCCTCGGAGCTCACGCGGGGAGACATCGTCGTCGTCTCGACCGGCGAGCTGATTCCCGGCGACGGCACCGTGATCGAGGGCATCGCCACCGTCGACGAGTCCGCGATCACCGGCGAGTCCGCTCCGGTCATCCGCGAGTCCGGCGGCGATCGCAGCGCCGTGACCGGCGGCACGCGCGTGACCTCTGACGAGATCGTCGTCGAAATCACCCAGGAGCCGGGCAAATCGTTCCTGGACAGGATGATCGCGCTGGTCGAGGGCGCCGAGCGGCGCAAGACTCCCAACGAGATCGCCCTCAACATCCTGCTGGCCGCGCTCACCCTGATCTTCATGATCGTGATCGCCACCCTGCGGCCGTTCGGCCTGTTCTCGGGGACCGCGATCTCCGAGACGACCTTGATCGCGCTGCTCGTCGCCTTGATCCCGACGACGATCGGGGCCCTGCTTTCGGCGATCGGGATCGCCGGCATGGACCGTCTGGTCCGCCGCAACGTGCTCGCGCTCTCCGGCCGCGCGGTCGAGGCCTCCGGCGACGTAGACGTGCTCCTGCTCGACAAGACCGGCACGATCACGATCGGCAACAGGCTTGCCTCGGAGTTCGTGCCGATGCCGGGCGTCCCCGAGTCCGAGCTGGCCGAGGTCGCGCAGCTGGCCTCGCTCGCCGACGAGACGCCCGAGGGCCGCTCGATCGTCGTGCTCGCGAAGGAGAAGTTCGGCCTCAGGGAGCGGGACTTCCTCGAGACCCGCGCGGAGTTCGTCCCCTTCACCGCGCAGACGCGGATGAGCGGCATCGACCTGGACGGCAGCCAGATCCGCAAGGGCGCCGTCGACGCGATCGCGGGCTGGTGCGGTCGTGAGATGCCGAGCGAGCTGACGCGCGAGGTCGAGCGGATCGCGCGCTCCGGCGCGACGCCCCTGGCGGTCGCGAAGGACCGGGTGCCGCTCGGGGTGATCGAGCTGAAGGACATCATCAAGGAGGGCCTGGTCGAGCGCTTCGCGCAGCTCCGCAAGATGGGCATCAAGACCGTGATGATCACCGGCGACAACGTCCTGACCGCGGCCGCGATCGCCCAGGAGTCAGGCGTCGATGACTTCCTCGCCGAGGCGACGCCGGAGACGAAGATGGCCCTGATCAAGAAGGAGCAGGAGGGCGGGCTCCTCGTGGCGATGACCGGCGACGGGACCAACGACGCGCCCGCCCTCGCCCAGGCCGACGTGGGCGTCGCGATGAACACCGGGACGAC
>DATJWI010000225.1:0-2049 GCA_035501375.1 Solirubrobacteraceae bacterium | reverse complement strand
GCGCTCTCCGGCGGTTGTGGCGGGCGAGCCGGACGCGTTCAGACCGAGCAAGCCCGAGCCGATGAGCACCGGATAGGAGCCTGACGCGGACTCGGCCCACAACAGCCGGGCGTCCGCGACCTCTTCGTACAGCTCGCGGCGCTCGTCGTAGAGCACGCCGAAGGCGTCCCGGTCGCGCGCCAGGGGCCTGTCGGAGCCTTCGTTCTCGGCGTGGACCCGACCCCAGGCGACGTCGACGTCGACCTCGACCAGGGCGACGAGGTGATCCGCGAGGGCCTCGCGGGTGCGCTTTGAGAGCACGCTGCCGCCGCCGAGCGCGATCACGTCGCGCGGGCCGGCATCGGCCAGAAGACGGCCTATGACCTGCTCCTCGGCCTCCCTGAAGGCCTGCTCGCCGTGGAGCTCGAACTGAAGGGCGACCGAATGCCCGAAGCGCTCGGCCAGGAGAACGTCGCTGTCGCCGGCGTCGGTGTCGCGCGCGCGCGCGAGGCGCTGTGCGAGCGTGGACTTGCCGGCGCCCATGAAGCCGATCAGGACGAGCGCCACCCGATCCTCTCGCTGTAGGCGGCCAAGGCCTGCTTGACGTCCTCGATGTGGTCGCCGCCGAACTTCTGGGCATAGGCGCCGGCCAGCACGAGCGCGACCATCGCCTCGCCGACGACCCCGGCGGCGGGCACGGTGCACGAGTCGGTGCGCTCGCGCAGGGCCGCGGCCGGGGCGTGCGTGGCGGTGTCGACCGAGCGCAGCGGCTTTGTCAAGGTCGGCAACGGCTTCATCGCGCCCCGCACGATCAGGGGCTCGCCGTTGGTCATACCGCCCTCCAGGCCTCCCGCCCGGTTGGTCTCGCGGCGGTAGCCGTGGGCCTCGTCCCAGAAGATCTCGTCGTGGGCTTCCGATCCCGGCAGGCCGGCGACTTTGAAGCCGTCGCCGACGGCGAAGCCCTTGAGCGCCTGGATCGAGCAGATCGCCATCGCCAGGCGCCCGTCGAGGCGCTCCTCCCAGGAGATGTGCGAGCCGAGGCCCGGGACCAGGCCGAAGGCCTGGACCTCGAATACGCCGCCCAAGGACTCGTTGGCCTTGCGCAGCCTGTCGATCTCGGCGACCATCGCCTTGGTGGCGTCTGGGTCAAGGCAGCGCACGGGCGAAACGTCGACCTCGGCGAAGTCGGCGAGCGTCAGCGGCGAATCGGGCTCCGGGGCGTGGACGGAAGCGATCTGGATCACGTGCGATCTGATCTGCACGCCGAGCTCCGCCAGGTACGCCTTGCACAGCGCGCCGCCCGCCACCCTCGCGGCGGTCTCGCGCGCCGAAGCCCGCTCGAGGATGTTGCGGACGTCGGTCTGCTTGTACTTCTGGATGCCGACCAGGTCGGCGTGGCCGGGCCTCGGCAGGTGCACCTCATCGACCGTCTCAGCGACCGGCCACGGGTTCATGCGCTCCTCCCAGTTGGCGTAGTCCCTGTTGGCGACGCTCAAAGCGATCGGCCCTCCGAGCGTCAGGCCGTGGCGGATGCCGGCGGTGACCTCGGCGCGGTCGCGCTCGATCTTCATGCGCCCGCCCCGGCCGTGGCCGAGCTGGCGACGGGCCAGGTCGACGCTCAGCGACTCCTCTTCCAGGCGCAGGCCGGCCGGCAGGCCCTCGACGATGCAGGTCAGGCCGGGGCCGTGCGACTCCCCGGCGGTGATCAGGCGGAGGCTCATCTCGAGCCCCAGCATATTTGGGCCGCTCTCAGAACGGCTAAAAGACGTTCTCAGCGGTGCCGCGCGGCGTGCGCGCCGAAGGCGGAGCGCCCGACGAACACCAGCCCGCCGCTGCCGGGCGAGAAGCGCAAGCCGGACGCGCGCAGAGCGCCGTTGCGATCGACCTTGGCCCCGGCCACAGCGGCCGCGCGCGCGGCCGAAGCGGAGTTCGAGACCGTCTTCTCGATCGAGACCAGCTTCAGTTCATAGGTCTTGGCCTGGCCGGTCGCGTCGATGACTTCGAGCGTCTCGGACTGGCCGGCCTGCAACTCGATCGCCTGGCACTGGCTGGGGCTCGGCTTGCAGATGG
>DATJWI010000224.1:0-2466 GCA_035501375.1 Solirubrobacteraceae bacterium | reverse complement strand
GTGTGGAACTCGTCGCAGCGCTGCGACGAGTTCCACACCAGGATCGAGCCCGAGGCCAGGGTCAGCAGGCACCTGGACTACTTCGGCACCGAGGTCCTCGAGTTCGGCATCCCGACGAGCCACCGCCAGCTGGCGATCGACGTGCGCACGAGGGTCGTCACCTCCGAGCCGGCCCGGCCGGCGTCGGGGTCATGGCAGAGCCTGAAGACGGCCTCTTATCTGGATGCCGCCGGCGAGTTCGCGTTGCCCTGGCAAGATCAGCCACGGATCGCCGGCTTGGAGGAGCTCGAACGGGCCATGCGGGGCGAGGACCCGCTGGCGAGTGTCGAGCTGCTGTGTCGGCTGATACCGGAGCGCTTCGAATACCGGCCGGGCGCGACGTACGTGGGCTCGACGGTGAACGACCTCTTGGAGGTGAGCGCCGGCGTCTGCCAGGACTTCGTGCACCTGGGGCTGATCCTGCTGAGACGAAGCGGGATCGCGGCACGCTACGTGTCGGGCTACCTGTGGGCCGCCCCCGAGGACGGCGGCCTTGACTCGGTCGAGGTCGAGACACACGCCTGGGTGGAGGCTCTGCTGCCGGGCACCGACGGTCACGGCGAGCCGGTCTGGGTGGGCGCGGACCCGACCAACAGCAGGCTGGCGGGCGAGACTCACGTAAAGATCGGCCATGGCCGCTTCTATGCCGACGTGCCTCCGGTCAAGGGCCTCTATCTCGGCGGGGCGGCCTCGGAGCTGACGGCCGCGGTAAAGATGTCGAGGCTCGACCCCCAGGCCGGGGCGAAGGCGTAGAGCCTTTTCGACCTCTTGAAAGAGGTTCTTGGCGGCCCCGCGTCAGGGCCACGGCGACGAGCCGTGGCGACGAGCCGGCAAACCGCCATATTGGTCGCCGCGGCCGTGTTGAGCCGACTCGTACGCCCGCTGGGCCGGCCTGACGCATCCGACCTCCACCGGTCATGTGTCATTCTGTACAAATACGAGGGCGAGCGCTCGCCGCGCCGTCACAAAGACCGTCCGAGACTTTGGCCAGGCGGCCAACTCGGGTACCTTTCGGGTGCTCGGATCGTTCGAGCGTCGAATCTGGACCCATTTCCGAAATGCCGACAGCAGCCTCAACGCCAACTCCCAAGACAACAGCGCCGAACCGCAAGAGCACCCAACGCCAGCGGCTGATCGAAGGCATGATCGCGGCTGCCAACCGCGACGGGTATATGGGCGCGAGCGTCTCGAAGGTGATCGCAAACGCGGGGGTATCGCGGCCGACCTTCTACGACTATTTCGAGGACCGGGACGACTGCTTCTTGGCGGTCCACCGCGACATCTCCGAGCGCCTGCTGACACAGATTCACGACGCGGTCCTAAAGGCGCCCCCGGAGCGGGCGCCGCAGGCGGCGATCAGACGGCTGATCGAACGCGCCGAAGCCGAGCCGGCGCAGGCGCAGTTCCTGGCCAACGAGGCGATGGCGGGTGGCCCGCGAGCACTGGACGCACGCGACGGGACCGTGCGCGAAATCGAGCGGATCATCGAAGAGGCAAGGGCGGGCGCGGCCCCGGAGGCGCCAAGCCCGGACCTGCCGACGAGGTCGCTGGTCGGCGCCGCGCACTGGCTGCTCTCGCAGCGTCTGCGCCGCGGCGAACTCGATCTGAGGACGTTCGCGGACGAGCTGGAGGCCTGGATGGAAAGCTATGACGTGCCGTCCGGGGCGCACCGCTGGCGCACACTGCAGCCGGGACCCGAGCCCGAGCCCGTCCATTACGCGTCGGACATGCCAACCGACCCACCGCCGCCGCTGCCCTCGGGGCGAACGCATTTGTCCAGCGCCGAGGTAGCCCAGAACCAGCGCTGGCGCATCCTGTTCGCGACCGCGGCGACGGCGGTCCGCAAGGGCTACGCGGCCGCGACGGTAGCCGACATAGCCGCGGGCGCGCGCGTCGACAAGAGGGTCTTCTATAGCCACTTCCGCGACAAGCAGCAGGCGTTTTTGGCCGTCCACGAGCTTGCCTTCCAGCAGACCATGGCGATCGCCGCGGGGGCCTACTTCAGCGCCGACAGCTGGCCCGAGCGGCTATGGCGCGGGATCCACGCCGCCAGCCAGTTCGAGGCCACCCACCGCGACTTCGTGAGGCTCGGCTACATCGAGTCCCACGCCCTCGGCGGCGCGGCGCTGCAGCGAATCGACGACAGTCGCAGGGCCTTCACGATCTTCTTGCAGGAAGGCGACCGCTACGCCACCAAGCCGCAATCGCGCGTGGCGATGGAGGCGGTCGCGGCCGCGATCGCCGAGATCGGCTACGAGCAGGCCCGTCACGAACAGATCCGCCAGCTGCCGCGATTCGTCGGCCACGCGACCTACCTCTGCCTGGCTCCGTTCTTGGGGCCGAGCGCCGCCAACGAGTTCGTCGACGGCAAGCTGGCGCGGGGCTGACGGCGGCTCGCCTCCGCACGGGCGCCCCATCGGGACCCGC
>DATJWI010000223.1:0-7158 GCA_035501375.1 Solirubrobacteraceae bacterium | reverse complement strand
TGCTGACATACACGTCGACCGAGCGATCGCCGGGCCTCAGCTCGCCGCCCCACACCTGCGCGTAGAGCTCCTCGCGCGTGACGATCGCCCCGGCGCGCCTGGCCATCGCCGAGAGCAGCTCGAACTCGCGGACGGACAGGGTCAGGGCCCGGCCGGTCGCGAGCACCAGGCCTTCGCCGAGTCTGATCTCCAGTTCCCCGGCATGCAGGATGCTCGCCTTGTCGGCTTCGGCCGCCACGGGCCCATAGCCTCGTATGGCCACGTTGCGGGCGGGTTGCGATGTCGTGATCGACTCGTGAACAACTCGTGAAGAGGCGATCCCTGAATGTGCGCGGCGCATAATCTCCGCAAATGAGCTTGCTTTCGGCCAAGCCGTCGAGTCATGCCCGTTCGCGGCTGCTGTGCCGTGCCTGCCCGGTGGGGCTGTGCCGTGTCCGGACGGGGGGCCGGCGATGAGGATCTTCGAACGCCCGATGGACACGACGCTGGCGCGGCTCCTGGAGGACGCGGGGCGCAACGTCGAGCGCTCTGCCTTGCTGCTGCGCGAGCTGCTCGTGGCCTTTCCCGAGCACGAGACGCTTGCCCAGGACCTGTCGGCCTGCGAGCAGGAGGGCGATCGCATCACCCACGACATCATCTATCGCATGGCGCGCGCCCGCCGGGTGCGCGCGCCGTTCGACACTGGCGACGGCTACGCCCTGGCGACCGCGCTCGACGACGTCGTCGACTACACCGAGCAGGCCGCTGCCCAGCTCGACCTGTACGGGGTGGAGGCCCCGCTGGAACAGGCCGTCGAGTTCGCGGGCGTGCTCGTCGCCGCCGGCGGGGAGATCCTCGGCGCGCTGAGGGCTCTGCACGCGGGCGGCGAGCTGGCGCCGCACCTGGTCGAGATCCACAGGCTCGAGAACGAGGGCGACCGCCTGCAGCGCGACGCCGTGACCTCGCTGTTCGCGGGCGGCATCGACCCGATGGTCGTGATCCGCTGGAAGGACATCTTCGAGTCCCTCGAGGCCGCCGTCGACGCCTGCGAGACCGTGGCCCACGTGTTGGAGGGGATCTCGCTCAAGCGCGGCCGGCGCTGAGGAGGGTCACTGCGCATCTGTGCTCTCGGCGCCCTCCTCGGCGGGCGCGGCAGGCTCCTGTTCGAGCATCCCGGCAGGACTGTCGGCCAGGCCCTTGCCGACCAAGTCGCGGATGTCGCAACTTACGAGCGTGCCGCCAGCCTGGTTGGCAGCCGCCACGTAGGCGGCGTCATAAACGGAGATCTCGTGCTCGTCTGCTATCTCGGCTGCACGAGTGAGCAGGGTGTTGGTCGACGGAGTGACCCCGCCGTCAGCGGAGATTCGATCTATTGCTTCGAACATCGCGGCTATACGTACACGCTCGCCCCACGCACGTACAGCCACGTTGGCGACCTCGTAGCGGGCGAGATCGAGCGTGGCTATCGAAACCTCTGGATCAGAGAGCAGCGCAAGCGCCGGTTCGTGCTGCTCGTCGTCGGTGTCGAACGCCGCGAGAATCACGCTGGCGTCCAACAGCAAGACGCTCATCTCACGGTCTGGTGGCCTTCACGCGCTCCGCGGACGCGCCACCGTGCCGTGCCGCGTTCCGCAAGAGCACGCCCATCGCCGCCGCCCGGTCGGCGCGGCGCCTGCGCAGCGCGGCATCGGCGAAGTCTCGAAGCACCGCGCTGCGAGAGGTACCGAGACGGCTGGCCTCGGCGTCGACCTCGCTCAGGAGGTCGTCGGGCATTGAAACCATGACCTTTGCCATGGCTCTTAGTATACCAGGGTATACGAGGCGTCTTTCACCCCGATGCTACGGCTGGCGCGTCCGCTACCAGCCGGGCTCCGTCGGGGCTGCCGATCAGGAAGACCTGGAACGGCATGGAGGCGCCGGCCGCGAGTTCGGCGAGGACGGCCCGGCCGGCCGCCACGATCCGGCCGGAGCGGACGGCGGTCACGTAGACGACCAGGTGCCGCTGATCGACGGTCGAGCGGTTGTGCACGGTGCCGGCCGTTTCGCCGGTCGAAGCTTCGGCGAGGCTTAGGCCGGAGACGGCGATCTGGGGGAGGGCGCCCTGCGCGGCCGGGGCTTCGCCGACGGTCGCGTGCACGCTCGCCGGTTCGCCGCTCGCGGGGATCTGGTCGTCCACCCAGGTCACCGGCTCGTGGGCGGGAAGCGACGAGATCTCGGTCAGGGACGGTTCCAGGCCCGTGGTGTTGTTCTGGTAGACGATTTGGCCGGAGGCGCCCTTCACGGCGATCGCGATCGGCACAGCTTCGAGGGCCTGTGCAGAGGTGTTCTCGACGGTGACCGCCACCGCGGCGCCTTCGGAGCCGGGCAGGACGGTCGCTTCGAGCACCTTCGCCTCGGTGCTCGGATGCGCGATCGAGAGCCCGTGCTGGGCGCTCGTTGGGTGCTCCCTTTTTTCGAGCTTCGCCTTTGCTTCGAGCTTGGCGCTCTGTTCCTGGGTGCTCTGGCAGCCGCTCAGCGCGCCCGCCAATGCCAGCGCTGCGAGCGCTGGAACGGCGAGCGCGACCGGGGTTGGCGTCCTCACGCGGAGACCCCCCCGGGGTCCCGTTGGGAAGCGCTTCAATCGAACGGGGTCTTGTGGATACATTGGTAGATCGAAAATGTAAAGGCGGAGATGTACTGTTCCCTTTTCTGCCTGGCGATAGCTATCGTATTAGCTACCGTTGATACATAAGCGCACGTTTGCAAAAAAACAAAAGACGTTTCTCGGGCCTGCATACAAAGCACTTCAATTCTCAACCGAACGCTCCGCCCCGAATCCTTCGACCGGACGCTCCGCCCCGAATCCTTCAATCGAACGCTCCCACCCGAATTTCTCAACCGACCCCCGATCCTTCAACCGAACGCTTCCGCCGAATCCTTCAACCGAACGCTCCGCCGATGTACTCGCGCGTGCGCTGAGCCGCCGGGCGGTCGAAGACCTGCTCGGCTGGGCCGTACTCGACGAGCTCGCCGAGGTGCATGAAGGCGACGTGGTCGGCGACCCTGAAGGCCTGCTGGAGGTTGTGGGTGACGATCACGATCGCGACCGACTCGCGCAGGCCGACGATCAGATCCTCGATCGTGGCGGTCGAGATCGGGTCGAGCGCCGAGCAGGGCTCGTCCAGGAGCAGGACCTCGGGCTTGGCGGCCAGGGCCCGGGCGATGCACAGCCGCTGCTGCTGGCCTCCGGAGAGTCGCAGGGCCGAACGGTCGAGGTCGCCGGCGACCTCGTCGTAGAGGCCGGCCCTGGTCAGGGCGTCGCGTACCGCGTGGTCGATCTCGGCGTTGTGACGGCGCCGGCGCCGGCCGCGGGGCGGGCTCTGCTCGGCCAGCGAGTACGCGACGTTGTCGTAGATCGACATCGGGAACGGGTTGGGCTGCTGGAAGACCATCGAGACGCGGCGTCTGAGCGTGTTGACCTCGAGCTCGTGGATCTCTTCGCCGTCGAGCGTGATCGCGCCCGCGCGCGCCCCGCCCGCGGTTATCTCGGTGAGCCGGTTCAACGACCTCAACAGGGTCGTCTTGCCCGAGCCGGAGGCCCCGATCAGGGCCAGGACCTCGCCCTGGCGGACCGGCAGGCTGACGTCGCGCACGACCCAGTTCTCGCCGTATGCCAGCCATACCGATTCGACTTTCATGCGCTCGCGTACATCCCCGACAGCGGGGCGCGCCGCGCGCAGGCGCGCGGAGGCCGACGGGCGCGCCGCGGTCGCGGCCGCGCCGCCGCCGTTCGCGCCGGGCGCAGGCTCGACGACGTTGGGCTCGCGGTCGACCGCGATGCGCCTGATCGGTTTGACGGGGCTCATGTCCGCGGCTCCTGTGCCGGGCGCAGCGTCCTGATCAAACCGCGCCCGCCGGCCAAGCGCCACCAGCTGCCGCCGATGTCGTCCGAGCGCCTGCGACCGGCGGCGATCCGGACGACCGCGAAGTTGAGGACCAGAACGATGATCATCAAGACGAACGCGGCGGCGTAAGCCTTTTCGTGGGAGTTGCCCTCGCCGGCGGGCGAGTTGTAGTAGACGTAGTTGGTCAGCGTCGAGCCGGTTCCCCGCAACAGCCCGAGGACGGGGACGTTGCCGGCCGGTTCGGTCTTCAAGGTGCCGCCGAGCAGGATCACGATGATCGCGGTGTCGCCGATGATCCGGCCCATCCCGAGCACGACGCCTTCGGCGACGTTGGACCTGACCGAGGGCAGCAGCACGTGCCTGATCGTCGTTGCCCTGGTCTTGCCCAGGCCGAAAGAGGCCTCGCGCATTCTGCCCGGGAGCTGGGCCAGGCCCTCGCGGGTGGCGGCCACGACCAGGGGCAAGGCCAGGAGCGCCATGATCGCGCCCGCCGTCAAGAACGACTTCCCGGTGGCGTTCCCGCTCGAAGTGCTTTCCGAGAGGAAGCCGAGAAAGCTTTGGCTGAAGACGAGCAGCCCGAAGATCGCCAGGACCACGCTCGGCACGCCCGCGATCATCTCGATCGCCGACTCGACGGCTCTCGCCAGGGGGCTGTCGTTGCCGTACTCGCTCAGCCACACGGCGATCGCCACGCCGAGGGGGGCGGCGATCGCGATGCCGACCGCGGTGATGACGAACGTGCCCTCCAGCGGGTCCAAAAAACCACCGGACTGGCTCTGCTGCAAGGTCGCCGCCGGCGAGGTGACGAGCAGGTGCAGGCTCAGCGCCGAGAGCCCCTGGACGAACATGTAGACGACGATCGCGATCGCGATCGCGCACAGCGAGATCCCGGCGGCCCAGCAGGCCCAGTAGCCGAGCCGGTCGATCAACGGCCAGGACCTGGTGCCCTGCCTGGGCGGCGCGATCACTCGCAGGCCCGGCGGCGGCGATGCCGGGCCAGGCGGCGAGCTTGGAGGCGATCCAGGTGGAGTGGCGGCAATTCCGGAAGCGGCCATTTCGGGTCCCTTAAGTCCTTATCCCGTAGCGCTTGAGCGGCTGCTTGGCGGCCCAGCCCGCGAACGAGAGCAGCGTGGCGGATACCAAGAGGACCGCCCCGATCGCGTACAGGGTGTGGCCGAGGGCGCCGATCGTCAGGCCGTCTGCTTCCTGAAAGAGCGTGGCCGCCAAGGGCCGGACCGGCTCGTAGAAGAAGGTCAGGCCGTCGAGCGGGTTGGCCGCGAAGCCGCGGCTGCCGGCGACCATCGCCAGCATGATCGCCTCGCCGAGGGCCCTCGCGGTGGCCAGCACGGTCGCGGCTGCGATCGCGGGCCTGGCGGTGTGCAGCGAGACCCTTACGATCGTGCGCCACCTGTTGACCCCGAGCGCCGCCGAGCCCTCCTTCCAGGCGCTCGGCACCGAGGCCAGGGCGCCTGCGATCAGGGCGACCATGATCGGCGTGATCATGACCGCCAGCACGACGATCGCCAAGGTCAGGTTCTCGCCGCCGAGCTGGACCACATAGATGACCGACTGCTTGCGGCCGTTGCTGATGAAGCTCTTTTCGATGAACGGCGCCAACGCAAGGATCGCGACCAGGCCATAGACGACCGACGGCACGCCGGCCAGCAGCCTTACGATCGGTTCGATCGTCCTGCGGATCGGCTCCGGGGCGAACTCGGTCAAGCAGATGGCCGCCAAGGTCGAGCCGATCAGCGCGATCAGGACCGCCGGGACCGTCGTCACGATCGTGCCCCAGATCAGAGGCCAAGCCCTGAAGTACAGCAACGAGTGGCCGGGCAAGGCCACGTTTTCGTACATCGCCTTCAACTGCAGATCGGCGTCGCCGCCAGAGCCGAACCAGGCCAGGCCGTTGGCCTCGAAGGAGGGCCAGGCTTCGACGAAGACCGTGACCACCATCGCGGCGATCAGCACGAGCGTGCCGACCGCGAGCGCCCTCAGGAACAGCTCGGTGCGCCGGTCGCCCGCGCCGCCGCCGAGGCGTGCACGGAACGAGCGTTGTGCAGCCCCGGCGGGCACCGTTCTGGAGTTAGGCCGAACCGGACCCGGGTCCTTCCAGCGACCCCGGGTAGACGGCGATCCAGCTCGAGTTGATGATCTTTTTGGTGGTCGCGTTGCCGGAGGTCACCCATTTGATGAACTTGGCGGCTTCGCCCTTGGGCGTGCCCTTGGTGACCATCCAGAAGTTACGGACGCCCTGGTACTGGCCGGACCTGGCGTTGCGCAGGTTGCAGGCGACGCCCTGGTAGGGGACCGGGTGTACGCCGCCGGTGTAGGCGAACGACACGAAGCCGATCCCTTTTTCGTCCTTTTCGACGTGCAGCTGCTCGAGGCCGTTGGACTGCTCGGGCACCGCGCTCGGCGAGATTTTGAGGTATTCGCCGAGGAAGATGTGCTGGAAGGCGTCCTCGGTACCGGACGCGCTGGTGCGCTGGAAGACGTCGATCGGACCGGAAATGCTCGCGCCTGGCACTTCGCTCCAGTCGTGGACCTTGCCCGTGAAGATGCCTTCGACCTCCTGCTGGGACAGGTTCGAGATCGAGTTCTTGGAGTTGGTCACGATGCAGACGCCGTCGCGAGCGAGCTTGGTGAAGGACAGGCCTTTGGGATCGACGCCGACGATCGGGTCGCGCGAGGAGTCGCCGATGTCGAGAGTGCCGGTCGCGGCGCCGTTGATGCCGATGTCCGACTGGCCGCCGCTGACCTGGGGCGCGGGAGCCTTCGGATTGGCCTGGTGGTAGGCGGCAGCCAGTTTCTGCATGAGCGGCAGGACTGAGGTCGAGCCGCCGATGATCAGGCGCTTGGCGGCCGCGCCGGCGGGCACGGCGAGGGCCAGGGCGAGGGTCGCGGCGACTGCCAGGGTTCGGTTTACGCGCACGTCATTGCTCCTTCTTTGGCTTGCTGGCTGGGTTACGGGTGGCGCGGAGCGCCGAGAGCTGGCAACAACTCGATGGATCGATCGATGCGGGATGCGCGATGGATCTTCACCCCGGCGGCAAGAGTGTCGAGCTGAGGTTTGCTCGATGTGTCGTTTTTGTGAACGCCATTGATTTTCGCCGGACGCCGTGTGAGGCTGGCGCCGCCTGTGACCGACGACGAGCTAGATCCCAACGACGGCCACGACGCGGCCGGCGAGCCCGGTCCCGCGGGCGATTACGGCGCGCCCGAGGGGCTGCCCTATCCGCCCGGGCCCTCGACCAACGGCGCGGGCGCGGGCCCGGTGGCCAGACCGGCCGTG
>DATJWI010000222.1:0-9057 GCA_035501375.1 Solirubrobacteraceae bacterium | reverse complement strand
CGGCCTGGCCGGGGGCTACGGCGTGGCGAACGCGACGGCGTCGCGGCTGCTGGCGGGGGCCGGCTCGACGACGGTCAGCACCGGCCCGTGCGGGGCAGATTGAGGATGGCGGCTCAGGTGCCGGCTGGAGCCGGACGCGGCGTGGAGCGCGGTTTGGCCTTGCGCTTGGGGGTCGAAGACGAGGTCGACGGGGTTTCGGAGGTATCTTCTTTTTTTGGCTGCACTCGTGCGCGCGCGTGCACCGGCTTTTCGTGTTGTGCCGCCTCCCGCGATGCCTGGCGACTTGTGCGCTCGTCGATGGCGGCCTGCACCGTCGCCAGCCGCCGCACCAGCGTCGAGCGGACCCGCTCGAGTTCCTCGGCGCTCAGCAGCGTCGGGCCCGGGCCTCTCCGGGTCGCGCCCGGCAGCGGCGCAACGCCGGGATGCTCGGCTTCCATCTCGCCGATCGCCCGCTCCAGCGTCGCTATCTGGGCGCGCAGCGTGCGTCTGCGCGCAGCGCCAGGTGCGCCCCTGCCCTTCTCTCCCTCCAGGGCAGCCTCCGCGCCGCTTGCCTTTGTGCCATCGGTCTCGGGGCTCTGCGCCTTGCTTTTCCCGGACGCTCCGCCGGGCATCGCCACGTATAGGGCGGCCGCGACGTCGCGCGGGCTGACGCCGATCGCCGCCGCCTCGCGGGCCGCCTCGGCCGCGATTGCGCCGACGGCCGACGGCCTCGGAAGCTCGTCGGCGACGAATGTGCCCTTGCCCTGTCGGCTTTCGACCAGTCCCCGGCGCTCCAAACGCTGATAGACGGCCCTGACCGTGTTGATGTTCAGACCGCTCGCCTCGGCCAGCTCGCGCAGGCCCGGAAGTCGTTGCCCCGGCCCGAACTCGCCGTCGTGGATCCTCGCGCACAGCGTCCAGCCGAGTTGCAGCCCAACCGGGACCTCGGCGTCTCGGTCGACGGACGCGACGAAGGCGTCCAGGCCATCGAGGCTCTGTCCAGTCGCTTGATCGTTCTCGACGCTTACGTTCACATTGTCACGGTAGCGCCTGCCGGGGCTGGACGCAGGTCGTGCCGGGAGAATCCTTTCGCGACATCCGTGCCTCTTACCTACAGCTCGGACGGTCCGGTCCGGCTTAAACCGAGGAGGCTTTGTGTTCAGCTTTGCTCATAAAGGTAGGCTGCCGGCCGTTCTGGCGGGGCTCTTGATCGCCGCGTCGAGTCTCTGTAGCGCGGCGCAGGCGACGCCCACGATCGTTTTGTTCAAGACGGAGGCTTTGCCGATTCCCGGCTATCCCGGCACCGGCGACCTCCTGGGCGCGGGTGCGGTGATCAGGGGCGAAGGTGCGATCTCAGGCAGCGAATACGGAGGCTCGCCTGCGCCGCTGGTCGGTGCCAAGATCTATACGCCGCCCGGGATGCAAGTGCACCCGCAGGGGTTCGTCACGTGCGCGCCGAGTCTGCTCGAACAGAGCGGGCCGGCGGTGTGCCCGTCCCGATCGATAGCCGGTCCGAAGGGCTCGGCGAGCGGAGTGGTGAGCTTCGGCGGTGAACGAGTCGGGGAGACGGCCTCGGTACAGCTGTTCTTCGGTCCCGGCGGGGGCCTGAGCGCATTCGTGGATGGCACGACCCCGGTGTCCCTCGAAATCGTTGCCAGGGCGCGCCTCGTTGGCTCGGCGCCTCCTCCGTTCGGTCTGGAGTTCATCGGTGAAGTGCCGCTGATCGAAACGGTCCCCGGAGCGCTCGACGCATCGTTCATCAGGGGCAGCGTCACGGTCGGGGCTGCGTACCGCCAGGGCAAACATACGATCTCCTACCTGACGTTGCCCAAGACATGTTCGAAGGGCGGCTGGCCGGTGAAGATCGAACTCGACTTCCTCGGCGGCGCCGTCGCCGAAGCCTCGTACACGATGCCATGTCCGAAAAAGCGCTAGCCCCCACGTCGGCATGGGTCAGCGGACGTGTCCTGGAGGCCGCCCAGGCGGGTGATCCCCGCGCGATCGTCGCGCTGCTCGAGGCCTCGCACGTACACGTGCGGCGGTTTGCGCGCTCGCTGTGCGCTACGCCAGAGGACGCCGAGGAGGCGGCGCAGGAGGCGCTGATCGTTCTGTATCGCAAGGTCGGCACGCTGCGTGCCGCCGCAGCGCTCGCTTCCTGGGTGTTTCAGATAGTGCGCAACGAGTGCATTCGCCGCTCGCGGGTCGTCTTCCGCGCGCCCCTCCCGCCTGGGTCCGCTGCTGTCTCGGCCGAAGACGCCGCTCTGGTGCGCCTCGAGGTCGAGCGGATCGTCGCCGCGATCGCCGGCCTGCCCGCCGACCAGCGCTCGGTGCTAGTGCTGCGAGATGTCCAGGGCATGTCGGGCGCGGCCACCGCCAGGGCGCTCGGTCTCAGCAAGGCCGCGATGAAGTCGCGTTTGCATCGCGGGCGTGAGGCGCTGCGAGCGCGTCTGGCCGCAGGTCCGGAGTCTGCATCCGAGGGCATCGACGGCGACGGAGCTGGTCACGATGTCTGATGGACGCGAATCGCCTTCCGTGCCAGCGTTCGTCGCGAGGCATCTCTTGCGCGGCGCGCTCGGCTTCGGGCTGATCGGCTGTGCGGCTGCGCTTGTCTTCGCGATCGGCCCGGCGGCCATGCTGATCGCGCCGTTTGGTCTGGTCGCGCTGCGGGGCTGCCCGATGTGCTGGCTGCTCGGTCTGGTCGAGGCTCTGTCCGCCCGTAAGCATGCCCGAGCGTGTCTCGACGGCCGTTGCGCCCGCCCAGGGTCAATGACAATGTAATAGTGAACTAGTACACTATGAGAATGGGTCTTGAGGGGAGCGAGGCGCGGAGCGGTAGCGGTAGCGGTGCCGGTGCAAGCGCCGGCGCGAGCGTCGAGGCTGGGGCGTCGACCGCGGTTGAGGCGTCTCATGCGGACGACACCCTCGACCTCCGCCAGCTCGACGCTCGCCGGGTCGTGCAGGGTGCGCTTGGGCCGGGCCGAAGTTTTATGGAGGAGGTCGGCGACATGATGGTCCAGACGGGCAGGACCATCTCTTCGGCACTGCGTCCGCCGTATCCGTATGGCGGAGAGTTCGTCTCGCAGTTTCTGTTCGTGCTCCGTCTCGTGTGGTTCCCGCTGCTGGTGACCACCGTCGCAATCAACTACGGGGCGCCGGGCCTACAGGCCGCGAACTTCCTGCGGATCTTCGGTGCGACCGATCGCCTGGGCGGCTTCTTCGTGCTCGCGGCGATCCGCGAAATAGGACCGCTGATCACCTCGATCGTGATAGCAGGCATCGCAGGTACCGCGATCACGGCGGATCTCGGCGCGCGAAAGATCAGAGAGGAGCTCGACGCGCTGCAGGTGCTTGGGGTGGACCCGATCAAGAATCTGGTCGTGCCGCGCTTTCTGGCTTTGATGCTGATCACCGGCCTGTTCGACCTGTATGCGCTGCTGTTCGGGATTTTTGGGGGCATGCTCGCCGCGGTCGTCACCGGACAGCCGCTCGGCCCGTTCTGGACGACGCTGTTCGCCAATGCCAGCTCGACCGACCTGTGGGGATCGGTGCTCAAGACCGTCCTATTCGGAGCGATCATCGCGATCGTCTGCTGTTACAAGGGCATGACCGCCTCGGGTGGAGCCGAGGGCGTCGGGCGGGCGGTCAACCAGGCGGTCGTGATCTCGTTCCTCGGGTTTGGCTCGTTCAACTACGTGTTCACCCAGATGCTCCTGGCCACGCACCCGAACATCCTGGTGATCAAATGAAGGAAGCGCGATGAACGAACGGGTCGCATCGCCCCGGGAGTGGGTCGCCGCGGCGGGGGAGATCGCGACCTTCGCCGGGCGAGTGGTGCTGGATGTCTGGGGTCTGCGCGTGCTTCGCTTCTTCGGAGAGGCGCTTCGCCAGGCGGGCATCCTGATCGTCGGCTCGACGCTTGTCATCTGGGGTTTGGTGTTCGTCACGGGCCTCGGCACCTGCGGCATCGAGGGCGCCTATTTCACCGAGTCCCAAGGTGCCCCCGCCTACGCGGGGGTGTTCACCGCCCTTTGCAACCTGCGCGAGGCGGTTCCGTACGCCTTCGGGTACATGATGTCCGCGAAGGTCGGCACCGGGATCGTTGCTGAGCTGGGAGCGATGCGCATCAACGAGGAGATCGACGCGCTGGAGGTGATGGGCTTCGACTCGATGACCTTCCTGTGTGGCACGCGCCTGTTGGCCTGCTGGATCGTGCTGCCGTTCATGTACATAGCGGCGATCGGGGTCGCCTATCTGGCCTCTTACATCGCGGTCGTGCTGCAGGTCCACTACACGTCGGCGGGCGGGTACCTGCTCACCTTCTGGGAGTTCCAGAGCCCGCCGGACCTCCTGTTCAGCCTGATCAAGGGAATGGCGATGGCCACGACGATCGTTCTGGTCGGCTGCTACTACGGCTACAACGCGAGCGGCGGCCCCGTCGGTGTGGGGGAGGCCACGGCCAAGTCGATGGTGCTCAACCTTGTGCTCGTAACCCTGATCGGGATGCTTGGAACGCAGGTGTTTTGGGGAACCAATCCGCGCGCCCCGATTGGGGGGTAGTGCACACCCGCTAGGCTGACCGGCCATGGCCAAGACCTTGCTGATCGCCGAGAAGCCCTCCGTGGGCCAGGACCTGGCGCGGGTGCTGCCGGGTCCGTTCAAGAAGCAGGAGGGCTTCCTGGAGGGTCCCGAGGACGTGATCACATGGGCGGTCGGACATCTCGTGCAGCTGGCCGAGCCCGACGAGTACGACGCCAAATACAAGCGCTGGCGGATGGAGGATCTGCCGATCGTGCCCGACCGGTTCAAGCTCGTTGTCAGGGACGAGCGTTCGCGCAAGCAGATGACGGCTGTGTCCAAACAGCTCAAGCGCGAGGACATCGATCTGGTCGTCAACGCCTGCGACGCCGGGCGCGAGGGCGAGCTGATCTTCGCCTACCTCTATGAGAAGGCGAAAGCGAACAAGCCGGTCAAGCGGCTGTGGCTGAGCTCGATGACGAACGCCGCGATGAAAGAGGCGCTCGCCGCTTTGCGTCCACCCGAGGAGCTCGTGTCCCTGGAGCAGGCGGCAAGGTCGCGCTCTGAGGCCGACTGGATCGTGGGCATGAACGCGACGCGTGCGGCGACGATCAGGCTCAGGAGCTCCTTCGACGGGGCCGTGTCCCTGGGTCGCGTACAGACCCCGACCTTGGCGATCGTGGCCAGGCGGGAGGAGGAGATCAAAGCGTTCAAACCTGAGCCTTACTGGCTTGTCGACGCGAGCTTCGAGGCCGATCCCGAGCGGATCTACGCGGGCCGGTTCCACGCCGGCGCCAAGCCGAGGATCGCGACCGAGGCGCAGGCGGCGGAGATCGTGGCCGCATGTAAGGACAAGACGGCAACGATCACCAAGCTCGAGACCAAAGAGCAACGCGAGAAAGCGCCCATGCTCTACGACCTGACGACCCTTCAGCGCGAGGCGAACACCAGATACGGCTTCTCGGCGAAACGGACCCTGGCGGCCGCCCAGCGTTGCTATGAGGAGCACAAGGCTCTTACCTACCCCAGGACCAACTCCAGATACCTGACCAAAGACATGGTTCCCGAGATCAAGCCGACCGCCGAGCTGGTCGGTGTCCACAGGGAGTATGCAAAGGCCGCCCAGTACGTCGCCGCGCTGGACGTGCTGCCGCTCGGCAGGGTCGTCAACGACGCCAAGGTCTCAGACCACCACGCCATCATCCCGACCAGGTCAGAGCACGACCTGGAGCGGATGGGCTCGGACGACAGGCGGATCTACGACATGGTGGCCAGGCGCTTCCTTGCGATCTTCCATCCCGAGGCCGTCTTCGAGAACACGCGCGTCGAGACCACCGTGCCGGTTGGGGAGGGCGGCGAGGAGGGCGGCTACGTGTTTCGTACCCGTGGCAAGGTCCTGCTCGTTCCCGGCTGGCGAGGAGTCTATGACGAGGGTGTCACGCCACGGTCGGTCGCCGCCAAGGACGGCTCGTCGGCACAGGCCGGCGGCGTTGGTGGCACCGGCAAAGCGGGCTCAGGTGACGGTAAGGAGGGCGGCGAGGAGGCCGACGAGGGAACCGACCAGCCGCTGCCCAAGCTGGAGCGCGACGAGTCGGTACAGGTGCGTGAGGTACAGAGCGCTCGCAAGGAAACGAAACCGCCACGCCGCTACAGCGATGCGTCGCTGCTGGGCGCGATGGAGACGGCCGGCAAGCTCGTCGACGACGACGAGCTGCGCGAGGCGATGAAGGACTCGGGGATCGGCACGCCGGCGACCCGGGCGGCGATCATCGAGCGCCTGATCGCCGTCGGCTATCTGGAGCGCGACGGGCGCTCGCTGATCGCCACCGAGAAGGGTCTGAACGTGATCAGGCTCCTGAACGAGCATCCTTTGACCTCGCCGGGCCTGACCGGCGACTGGGAGCACAGGCTCGGCAAGATCGAGCGCGGCGAGGACTCGCGCGAGAAATTCATGTCCGATATCGCGGGCTTCGCCAAGGAGACGATCGGGGAGCTCGACGCAAAGCTGAAGGACGTCAGGATCCCCAGGGCGAGCCTCGGCTCCTGTCCGGTGTGCGGCCACGAGATCATGGAAAACCGAAAGGGCTACTCGTGCTGGTCGCGCAACGATCCCGGCTGCGGCTTTGTGATCTGGAAGGGCAAAGCGGGCAAGCAGCTGCCCGTCGAAGTCGCCCGCGAGCTGATCAAGACGGGCTACACGGCGAACGCGATCACGGGCTTCAAAGGCCGCAGCGGCCGGAGCTTCAAAGCGCACCTCGCTTTGCAACAGACCGAGGACGGCAAATGGCGCGTCGAGTTCGACGAGCCCTGGGCGAAGGCGGGCGCCAAGCCGCCCGACGGAGAGGCCGAGGCGGAGGCGGAGGCGGTCCAGGTCGACGGGACGCCCGCGAGTGAGCTCGGGGCCCGCACAGCCGCTTGAGCTGCGCGACACGCGGGCACTGGCCGAACTGAGCGCCAGGCCGTGGTCGGCGTCCTCGCTCGAGCTGTGGATCGCCTGTCCCGCCAGATGGTTCGTCGAGAGGATGCTGCGCGCCCAGAGCGTAGAGCCAGATCCCGAGCCCCTGGCGCGCGGGGGCCTCGCTCATGCGGTCTTGGCCGACACCCTGGAGGGTCTGCGCGAGCGCACCGGTTCCGCCCGCCTGATCCCGGAGCGGCTCGAGTTGGCCCGCGAACTGCTGGCCCGGGCGCTGTCAGATCACGAGCCTCGCTATCCGCTGTCGGCCAGTCCTGAGCGCGTGCCGGGAGCGCGGCGACGCCTGGAGGCCGATCTGATGCGCTATCTGGCCCATACCTGCAGTCAGGCCAGTCCCCTGGAGCCCTCGTTCCTGGAGCTCGGCTTCGGGTTCGAGTCCGACGATCCCGGAGCTGGAGATCGTCGCGTCCCGGATGAAGGCCGCGAGGTCGGCCTGCCGGCGCTCGATCTCGGCGGCGGGGTCAAGCTGCGCGGGCGCATCGATCGCATCGACGTCGGGCCCGGGGGAGAGGCCGTGGTGTACGACTACAAGGGCGCGAGTGTGACCCCGAGCGCCAGATGGATCGCCGATGGCAAGATCCAACTGGCTCTGTACATGCACGCCGCCAGGGAGCTGCTCGGGCTCGAGGTCGTCGGTGGCATGTACCAGCCGCTCGGAGGTGTCGACCTGCGCGCGCGCGGAGTTCTTGCCGCAAGCGCATCCTTCGAGCTCGACTGCGTGCGCACCGACGTGGTGGATGCCGGCGAGCTGGACGAGATCGTCAGCGAAGCGCTAGCCCTCGCACGCGCTGCGGCCGCTGAGGCGGTGGCCGGCGCAGTCGACGCCAGGCCGGCGACGTGCACATACACGGGCGGGTGCGAGTATCCGGCGATCTGCCGGACCGGGCGGTGAGCATGGAGCGTGCCCTCCGGCTGACCGGTTGGGAGCTGGTCGACCCGGACAGGCCCGTCGCCGAGTCCGTCGCTGAGGAGATCCCCAAGCCGGCCCCCGAGACCGAGCTTTTTCACCGAACTCCCGGCATACCGGAGCCCACGCCCGAGCAGGACCAGGCGATTCACAGGCGTGCCGAGCCGCTGCACCTGGCCGCGGGCGCGGGCAGCGGCAAGACGGCTGTCCTGGTCGAGCGCTTCGTAAGGGCCGTCCACGAGGACGGGATTTCGCCGGATCGAATCCTCGCGATCACTTTCACCGAGCGAGCCGCCGGCGAGCTGCGTAGCAGGGTGGACTCCCGGCTGCGCGCCCTCGGCGAGGTCGAGGCGGCAGCGGCGACCGGCGGGGCCTTCGTGGGCACCTTCCACGGCTTCTGTAGCCGGCTGCTGCGCGCTCACGCGCGCGAGGCCGGTATCGAGGAGGGTTTCGCGATTCTCGACGAAGGTCAGGCCGGGCGGCTGCGCCGGCAGGCATTCGCGGCGGCGCTCGGCGAGTTCGTCGGCGCCGGGGCCGTCGGGCCTGTCGGGTCCGGCGGGGCTGTCGGGGCCGGTGGGGCTGTCGGGGCCGGTGGGGCTGATGGGGCTGCCGGGGTCGGTGGGGCGGTGGCCGGCGGGCCTGGCGAAATCGCGTTTGGGTCGCCTGGCGAAGTCGCGGGCGGAGGCTCAGGCGAGGCCGTCGACCTGATCGCCGCCTACACGGCCGACCGCGCGCGCGCCAACGTGCTCGGTCTATACGCGGAGCTGCGCAGCCATGGCCAGCGGATGCCCAAGCTACCTACGCCCGGGCTCGACGAGGAGCAGGCGGCTGGTCGACCCCAGCTGAGCTCCGAGAAGGAGCGGCGCGTTCAGCGCCGGCTCGACGAGAAGGGAGCGCGCTCGCTGCGTCTGTGGGCCAGCTTGCTGCAAGGCTTCGGCGAACGCTACGAGGCGGCGAAGCGCGGCCGAAGCGGCCTCGACTTCGACGACCTGGAGCTGATCGCTGGCGAGTTGCTGCTGGGCGACGAAGCGATCAGAGATCGGTGGTCCCAGCGATTCGATCTTCTGATGGTGGACGAGCTGCAGGATGTCAATCCCAGACAGCTGGCTCTGGTAGGTGCGCTGGAGCGCGAGAACCTGTTCACGGTGGGCGACGAGTGGCAATCGATTTATCGGTTCAGACA
>DATJWI010000221.1:0-2160 GCA_035501375.1 Solirubrobacteraceae bacterium | reverse complement strand
GTGGCAGGCGATCAAGCGCGCGGCCGCCGACGCGGTCATCGCCAGCGGCGGCACGATCACCCACCACCATGCGGTCGGGCGCGATCACCGGCCCTGGTATGACCTGCAGCGACCCGAGCCTTTCGCGCGGATGCTCGGCAGCGCCAAGAACGCACTCGATCCATCGGGAATAATGAATCCCGGCGTGCTGATCGATACGACGACATGAGAGTCGCGGTTCTCGGACCCGGAGGCGTCGGCGGCCTGCTCGCGGGCGTTCTTGCACGGGCCCACAACGACGTGACGATCGTCGCCAAGGAGTCCACCGTGGAGACGCTCGCCGAGCGTGGGCTGACGGTGCGCTCCACGATGTTCGGGGAGTTCACCGAGAGCGTTCCTGCAGTTGCCAGGCTGGGCGATGAAGCACGCGAGTCCGATCGCTTCGACGCGTTGATCGTGGCGACCAAGGCAGTCGGTTTGGCCGAGGCGCTCGACCGGATCGAGGTGGCGCCGGAAGTGGTTCTGCCGCTGCTCAACGGTCTCGACCACGTGGCCGCCCTGCGCGAGCGCTTCGACCCGAAGTCCGTCTTGGCGAGCACGATCAGGGTGGAGTCCGACCGTCCCGAGCCCGGTCTGATCGTGCACACCAGCCGGTTTCTGCTGATCGACATGGCCACGTCCAACAAGGACGCCCTGTATCCGATGAAGGACCTGGCCGAGACGCTCAAAGAAGCGGGCATACCGGTCCGCGTCACGCTGCCCGTCTCCAAGCGCTCGGAAGCGCAGGTCATGTGGTCCAAGCTCGTGCGCCTGAACGCCTTGGCGTGCACGACCAGCGCCTACGATGCGCTGCTCGGCGAGATCAGATCGAGGCCAGCCCTGCATGCCGACCTGGTGGCGGCGGTCGAGGAGGCCTGCGCAGTGGGCAGGGCCGAGGGCGCCGACGACGTCGATCCGCAGGTCGCCCTGGCCGAGCTCGAAATCGCGCACGACACGCTCGGCAGCTCGATGCAGCGCGACATCGCCGCCGGCCGCACGCCAGAGCTGGACGCGATCCCGGGCGCTGTCCTGCGCGCCGCCGCCAGACACGACATCGCGTGCCCGACGATCGAACGGCTCGTCCTCCGGATCGCCGACCGGATAGGCGTGCCGGCGCCGCTCGCCTCAGGCTGAGCCCGGCCCGGCCGGTGCGCCCGCGGGAACCGCCTGGGTGGCGATCGCCTCGACGACCTCCTCCTCGGACTCGGTCAAGCCCTCGTCGTGTTCGCCGTCGCACAGGACCCTGAAGTTGCCGGACGTCTTGCCGTCCGCGTGGATCGTGATGCCGGGCAGGACGGTCTCGCCCTCGTCGAAGCCCAGCCTCTCCATGTCGAAGTGGGCCAGGCCGATCCCATAGGCGGTATGGGTCGGGTTCTCGCGGTCGTGCGCAGCGACGGCCTGTGCGAAGCGCTCCAAGTTCTTGGCGACTCTGCCTCGGTCGGACATCGATCGCAGGGTAGCGCCGAGTCGTCCCTGGCGAGGCCAGGGCTCACCGCCGGGAGCGCTAGATTGAATGAATGTCAGGTGCTCAGGACCTGCTCGCGGGCCAGCCGCCCGCAAACGTGGCGACTGGTGAAGCGGCCGCCAGGGCGGGGGAGGGGGTCGGAGTCATCAAGACCCTCGAGTTGACGAAGGTCTACCCGGGCGCCGACTTCGCGGCGGTGGATCGCTTGAACCTGAGTGTCACGGCCGGCGAGATCTTCGGGCTGCTCGGGCCCAACGGCGCCGGCAAGACGACGACCGCCGGGATGTTGACCACGCGCGTCGTGCCGACCTCCGGGTCGGCGTACGTCGGCGGCATCGACGTCGTCGCCGAGCCGGCGCTCGCCAAGCAGCTGATCGGGATCGTCTCCCAGCAGAACACGCTCGACCGGCAGCTCACGGTCCGCGAGAACCTCTATTTCCACGGTCGCCTGTTCGGCATCTCGGCCGACGAGTCACGGCGTGTCGCCGACGAGCTGCTCGCTCAGTTCCAGCTCGCCAACTGGGCCAACGCGTCCGTCTTCGCCCTCTCGGGCGGCATGGCCCAGCGCCTGATGATGGCGCGCTCGATCTTTCACCGGCCGGCCGTCCTGTTCCTGGACGAGCCCACCGCCGGCCTCGACCCGCAGAGCAGGCTCGCGCTGTGGGAGATCCTCGGCG
>DATJWI010000220.1:0-10449 GCA_035501375.1 Solirubrobacteraceae bacterium | reverse complement strand
GTGGGCCTCGCGCTCAATATCGGCGATCAACCGCTCGAAGTCGCCCGGATTGGCCCGCGTCACGCGGCCGGCCCTCGATTGGAGGGTGAAGCCACCCGCCGCGATTGGATTTCAGCCTCCACAGAGGCCACGAGTTCCGCGACGGCGAGCTCATGGGCAGCGCGCTCCTTATGGGTCGGGAACACCTCGGCAAGCAGTTCCGCGAACACTGCGCTTTCCTTAGATCGATACATATGATGCCTTCTGTCTGAGAACTGGCCGGCCGATCGTAGCACGAGGGCTATCAGGCATCCGGGCCAGTGGTGGTCGGCTGATCCTTCGCGGCCGGCTCGTCCGTTAGACGTTCGCTCAGCCTCTCCAGCTGTGGGCGCAAGGTCGGCAGCTCATGCTCGACCACGTCCCATACGAGCGCGATGTCAACGCCGAAGTATTCGTGGATGAGCTTGTCGCGCATCCCGGCGATCTGCCGCCACGGAACGTCGGGGACCAGGGCGCGCGTGTCGTCTGAGATGCCCTTGACGGCCTGCCCGATGATCTCGATGTTGCGGATGACCGCATCCTGGGTCTTGCCGTCCGCGAAGAATGCCTTGCGGCCACCGACCGTGTAGCCCCGGATCGCATCGATCGCCGTGATCGCGTGCAACACGTATGTGCGCTCGTCCCTCACAGGGCTACGGCGTCCGCGTAGATGCGCTCGCGTAGAAACGGGCTAACGCCGCCCTCGCTGAGCACATCGACGTGCGTGCCGAGCATGTCTTCGAGGTCTTGCCATAGACCGACGAGGTCGAGCAGGCTGCGACCCGGTTCCATTTCGACCAGCAGATCGACGTCGCTCGTCGCGCCGGTATCTCCGCGCGCGGTCGAACCGAACACCCGGACGTTCCGGGCACCATGCTCGGCGGCGCACCCGAGGATCTCCTGCCGCATGGCGCGCAGCCGGCGAAGGTCGAGCTGGACCGAATCGGAACTCATGCCGACGATCACGTTACCGATGTCGGCTGCGCAACAGGCTCCGTGAACGCCTCGTTGACCATCTGTACCTCGCGCTCGGGCGGCGCGTAGTGGGCGTAGATCTGCGTCGTCTTGCTGTCGGCGTGCCCGAGGAACTCCTGGATCGTGCGCAGCGGCTGCCCGGAGGCCGCCAGGCGGGTGGCGAAGGTATGGCGCAGATCGTGGAACTTGACCTCCCGAACACCCGCTGAACGGCACGCGACCTTGAAGCGCTTCGTCACCTTCGAGCGGTCGAGCGGCGAGCCGGTCTGCGGGTGAGCGAACACCAGCTCGCCATCACAGCGGTACTCGGTGCGTTGAGACCAGCGGTCCAGCTCGCCCGCGAGCCTGTCGGTCATCGGCACCGAGCGCCGTGTGGACAGGTCCGACTTGCCATCCGTGGAGTGCTGACTCCGGACGAACGTGTTGCGGACACGGCAGGCGCCGGAACTCGCGCTCGGCCTGCGCGCGTGTCAGGCCGTCGCTCTCGCCCGCGTTGCGAACCGGACCGACCTTGCGGTTCAGTTGGCGCACCATCCAGTCCACCCGCGAAACCAGCTTTCTCAGCAGCGTTCGTTGCACTCACAACGACCCGCCAAAATCTCGCACAGATTTCGCAGCATGGCGAAGCCGGGGCCGCCGTGAGGCCGCCCTATCACATCTACCACCCGGTGGATCTGACCGAGCCGAACTCGTTCACGGACGAGATCGACAAGTGGCTAGGCAGCCTAAATGAAGCCTGAGCCTTCGCAACGTCTACGTTCTTAAATGAGGTACGGTCGCAGGTTAGTGACATAGCGGGGGCAGGATTCGGACCTGCGAGCTGGACTGATGAGCCCGCATGTCTTCGGCGTGGGCGGTCAGACCCACTTGACGTGGGCGGTTCGTGGGCGGGACACTCGAAACTCGGCCCAGCTCGCCCGACTGTTGTTCCGGGAGGATCACCGCGCAATCGCGCTTCCAGAGCCAAATCATGCCTTCTCGGGGACGCCCCCAGCCCCTCCCAGCATACAACCGCATTTCTATCGGGGAGACAGGAGTTTGAATCTGCGACCCGTCCAAACCGAGTCATGTGCGGTCGAGCTGAGCGCACCCAACTTTGTTCCCCAATTGTTCCCCAGCCGGCGGCCCGCACGCCCACCAGCCCCACAAAAACCCACCAACTACCAGGCATTTCCTACGATCGGGGAGACAGGATTCGAACCTGCGACCGCCCGGCCCCCAGCCGGGTGCGCTACCAGACTGCGCCACTCCCCGTGACGACTCTGATTCTACGGACATGCACACGGGGTGCTGCCATCCGATCGCCATGGGAACATATGTTCGTGACCGACGGAGTTGTTCCCCAGCCGACCAGAACCTGCAGCCGATGCCGTGAGGTATTGCCGCTCTCAGCCTTCTCCTTCCGCCGGAGGGCGCGCGGCCAGCGGGACAACTATTGCCGTCCTTGCAGAGCGGCCTATAAACAGGAGCACTATGCGGCACACCGCGAGCGCTATATCGCGAACGCAGGACGCCGAAAACAGGCCCTCATCGCGGAGCGCGTGACCTATCTCATCGAGTTCTTCCGTGAGCGCCCTTGCGCTGACTGCGGCGAGACCGACCCGCTCGTCCTGGAGTTCGACCATCTCGGACACAAGAACTTCGCCATCTCGGTAGGCATACGCACCCGCAACTGGCAAGCAGTGCTCGACGAGATCGCCACGTGTGACGTAGTCTGTGCAAACTGTCATCGTCGCCGGACCGCTCTTCGGGCCGGATTCGCGCGCGCGCGGCGGTAGCTCAACGGTAGAGCCTCGCCCTTCCAAGGCGATGATGCGAGTTCAATTCTCGTCCGCCGCTTTTCGGTCCCTCCCCAGCCCTCGGGCAATCGGCCGCTCGGCCCTTGGCCTCCCGGACCAGCAGTGGCAGTGCTCGCCCGCCAGAGGGCAGTGCCCGGCCGGCATACGCGCGCGCGCAGCACCGCTCTCAGGAGGACCGTGCGAACAGCCGCAAGAACAGCAAAAAGATGTTGAACACGTCCAAGAAGATGCCCGCCGCCAAAGGAATCGCTTCCTCGTTGCCGGCCCGGCGCAGCCTGTTGAAGTCGACGATCGTATAGCCGCCGAAGATGACCAAGCCCACCACGGCGTACGCGACGTACAAGGCCTCGATGTGCACGAAGATCAACACGATCCCGGCCACGATCAAAGCCAAGAGCATCCAGAACAGGAACCGGTACAAAAACGACAGGTCCCTCCTGATCGCGTAACCGCCGGCGCCGAGGCCGCCCACGAACAGGGCGGTCGCGCCGAACGCCTGCCGGACGGCGGTCGGGTCGACGGCCGAGTAGTAGTTGATCGTCGTGCTCACGCTCGCGCCCAACAGCAGACCGAACGCGAACAGCAGGACCAGAGCCAGCCCGCGGTTGCCTCTTGCGTTGGCCACGTTCAAGCCGACCAGGCAACCCAAGGCGATCAGCCAGGCGATGAACCAGCCGCCACCGCCCATTTCGCGGGCGCCATAGACGCCCAACGTCGCGAAGCCGACCGTCAGCGCAACCAAACCCATCACCCTGCCGAACAGGGTCTGGGTCCTGGCCTGGCCCAGCTCCGCCGCGTAGCCGGTCGCGCTCATCTCGGCCGCCATCTTAGAGTCTGTCCCAGCGGACCCGCTCGCCGGTTCCGCGGCCCCACCCCGCGCGCGCGCACGCCCTCCAACGGCCGGTGATACGCCCCGTGGCTACCCGCCCTTCGGCGCAGCCCGGCGCTCCTCGACCGGCACCTCGCCGCTCTCCCCCGTCAAGCCGGGCGGCGGCCAGGGCCCGAACCAGTTGTCCCTGGCGCCGTCCAGCGTGATCGTCGACCCGCTCAGCGCCCTAGCCAGCGGCGAGCACAGCAAAGCGATCAGCCAAGCATGCTCTAAGGGGCGCCCCAGGCGCTGCATCGGCACCGACCTGGCCATGCCCGCCCGCACAGTGTCCGGGTACTTCGACATCGCCTCGGTATCGAAGTGCCCCGCCGCCACCGCCGTCACCGCGACCTCGCGATCCGCCCACGCCCGAGCCCATTCTTGCGTCAACGCCTCGACCGTCGCCCGCGCCGCCCCCGAGTGCGCCATCCCGGGCATCCCGTGGTGCGGCGACAGGGTCACGTTGACGATCCTTCCTCCCCCATCTCCACTCCCCAGGCCGGCTTCGACCGCCGCCTCGGCCATGTTCGCGATCCCGCCGACGTTCAAACGCCAGACGGCCCGCCAGCCCTTGGCGACGATCGCCTCGGCCGGCGTGAAGTACTGGCCGCCGGCGTTGTTGACCAGGATGTCGAGCCTGCCGTTACGCTCGAGCACAGCCTCGACAAGGCGCTCCGCGTCTTGTCGGTCCCGTACGTCGCCGCTGATCCAGTCGGCCCGGGCCGTTCCCCCCATCCGGCCCTTTACGGCCTCCTCCAGGACCTCGGCCCGGCGCCCGCAGATCGTGACCGACGCCCCGCAGCGGGCCAGCTCGATCGCGCTCGCCAGGCCGAGACCGGTGCCGCCGCCCGTCACGAGCGCGACCATGCCGTCCAAGAGGCCCGGCCTGAAGATCTCCGAACGGTCGTCGTCGTCTGACATGGACGCGATCATATGGCCGTGCCCCCCCGGTGGCCCAAGACCAGGCGCGCGCGCTGGATCGTGGCCGGGACGGCCGCGGCGGTTCTGTTCGCCGCCCTCGCGATCGGCGGCTACCTGTACGAGCAGGGCCGTACGGGCTCCGTCTATCACCCGAACGCCCCGTTCGTGCCCCAGCCGACCCCGACCAAGGTCAAACGCGGCGCCGAACGCTGGTCCTGGCCGATGTACGGCTACACGACCGACCACACCCGCTTCATGCCGGCCCCGAACAGGGTCTTCCCGCCGTTCAAGCGCCTCTGGATCCACCCGGGCGACTCGCTCCTGGAGTTCCCGCCTTCGATCCAGGGCGATCACATCTTCCAGCTCGCCGACGACGGCGTCATCAGCGCGATCAGCCTGAAATCGGGCCACACGCTCTGGCGCCGGCGGATCGGCTCGCTGTCGGCCTCCAGCCCCGCCGCGGTCGGCAGGACCGTCTACGCGACCGTGCTCGCCCGGCGCGACAACGTCAGGAAGGGCGAAGCCTTCGCCTTGGCCTACGCCACCGGCAGGGTCCTCTGGTCGCGGGCGCTGCCCAGCCCGTCCGAGTCCTCGCCCTTGATCGCCGACGGCCGCGTCTTCTTCGGCTCCCAGAACGGCACCGTCTACGCCCTGAACGCCAGGAACGGCGACGTCATCTGGACCTATCACGCCGGCGGCTCGGTCAAGGCCAGCCCGACCCTCTGGAACGGGACCCTCTACTTCGGCGACTACTCAGGCCACGTCCAGGCGATCTCCGAGCGAAACGGCAGGCGCGTCTGGCGGGCAAGCTCCGAAGGGGCTCTGTTCGGCAGCGGCACGTTCTACTCGACCGCCGCCGTCATGTACGGCCGGGTCTTCTTGGGCAACACCGACGGGCGCGTCTACGCCTACGACGCCAGGACCGGCAGCCTCGACTGGGCCGTCCAGACGGGCGCCTACGTGTACGCGTCCCCCGCGATCGTCGCCGCCCCCGGCCTCGGCCCGACCGTCTATGTCGGCTCCTACGACGGCGCCTTCTACGCGCTGAACGCCAGAAGCGGCCGGATCGATTGGAAGTTCAAACCCGGCGGGCGCATCTCCGGCTCGGCCAGCATCGTCGGCAGGGTCGTCTACTTCGCGGACCTCGCCTACCATCGCACCTACGGCCTCGGCGTCTCCACCGGCAAAGTCGTCTTCCAGAAGAACACCGGATCTTTCGACCCGGTCGTCAGCGATGGCCAGAACATCTATTTGACCGGGCTCACCGGCCTCTATGGCCTCGCGCCGAAGTGACTGCGGCATTGGGCGATCGAGTCTTGGGAACGACCCCAGCCGGCCACAGGCCCACGCGGGTCTGGATCGCCACGGAGGCCAACAGCGTGGCCCAGGCATCGCGCGCGCGCCCTGCCAGGCCCGACACGACGCGCCGCTACCCGAACGCGCGCCCGACCGAGAATCTGGCCGCGACCGCGATCCGGCCAGCCTCCTTCGCATCCACGTAGGTCCAGCCGCCCGGGGCCTCCGTCACGGAAGCGTCGCCTGCGGTGACCACGAAGTAGGGCGTGTAGTGGACCCTCAACAGCAGCCTCGCCGGCGCCGAGGCATCGACCGTGAATCCTTCCCGGCCGAGCGCCGTCAGCCGCGCCGGCCCGGCCAGCAGCGGCGTCGGGTCGCGGACCGCCCAGACACGCCAGTGCTCGCTCTCGAACACCAGCGTCAGGTATTGCAGCCCGCCCTCGATCAGCCTGCCCTCGGCCGCGCTCGAACCGTCCGGCGGAACGTCCGGCAACGCCACGTAGGCGACCGCCTGTTCGTCCAGCCAACGCTTATAGGAGGCGGCGTTCAGACCGTGGCCCAGCAGAACCGAGTCGTAGCGCTCCTCCAACTGCTTCTCCCAGCCCCTCGCCAGCGGCACGTCCTCCGCCAGGAACGCGGCCTCCCAGTGCCCCCTTGTCAACGGCGCCTCCACGCGCGCGAGGCTCCCGCCGTGGCCTGCCAGGTAGCGCTCGACCGGCGCGTAATAGGAGGCCGAGGCGGCCGGCGAGCCGGCGACCGCAGCGGTCTCGCGCCACGGGCCCCACACCATCCAGACCCCGATCGCAGACAGCGCCAGGACCCGCAGAGCCGTAATCGGCCACCGCCTACCCCCTCCCGAGCCCGCCCCCATCGCGCCGGCCAGCTCGGACGCGGGGACGGCGAGCGCGCACAGCAGGAGCGGGCCCGCCAACAAGACCCCGTAGCGCTCGACGTTGCTGCCCATCGGCGTCTTCACGAGCAGGCAGGCCACGCAGACCGCCAGATACAGGACTCCTCCGATCCGCAACGCCCGCAGCCGGCCGTCGCCACCGCGCGGCAGGGCCGCCAGGAAGAGCAGCCCGACCACGACGGTCGCCAAGAACGAGGTCGCCGGGTAGGACTCGAAACCGCCTTCCGGGAACAGTGCCCGCACCGAGACGGCCACGACCGCCGCCGGCCCGGCGAGCGCGACCAGGACCCGCCAGCTGCCGAACGCCAGCGCGTACGTGAGACCGGCGAGCGCCAAGAGCGCGCCCGCGACCGGGCTTGCCGCCGCGCTGGCTGCCGCCAGGAGCGCCGCGGCCGGCAGCGAGCGCCGCCAGACCGCATACGCGCAGGCCGCCGCGAACGCGACTCCCAGCGCGAACGTGACCCGCCCGCTCCAAACGTCCCCGACGGCGGCGACCGCGAACAGGCAGGTCCCGGCCAGGACCATGCGCGATCGCCCGAACACACCGACCGACGTCCGTTCGAAGAACGCGGTCGAGGCCAGCACCGAGGCGACCGCCAGCGCCCTCAGGCCCGCCAGCGAGGCCAAGGGCCCGAACAGCAGGCTGTAGCCGGGCAGGTCGTGGCCGCCGTACCAGTGGGTGTCATAGATCCCGAAGCCGGCCCTTTCGTAGAGCCACAGCCTGTAGACCTGACCGGCCAAATCGGGCGTGCGCGGGTCGGCCAGCAGCCAGGCCACCAGCAGCAGGCCGGCCAGGCAGGGCGCCACCGGGAAGGCGATCGGACGCGTTACGGCCGGCGCCCGATGCGCTACCCGCCCGGGCCCCGGCCGTCGCCCCTTCGAACCCGGCTGCGCCTCCGAAGTAGCGCCTGCGACGATAATGGCCTCGCGCGACACGCCCAGATCATGACGGCCGACCACCGACAACGAGCCCCCGCGCGAACCTTCCCACGCGCGCGCGCCGCCCTCCGACACCGACCACGACAAGCCTGCGGGCGCGTGTACGCCGCGTTGAAGCTCCTCTTCGCGACCGTCGCCCTCGGCGCCTTCGTGAGCCTGGCGGCCGGCTGCGGCGACACGACCGCGCACCCGGGGCCGATCGCCCGGAGCGAACTCGCCGAAGCCGAGACCTTCCCTTACTACCGGATCTATTGGGTCGGGCCCCGTTTCGAAGGCCGCCCCTTGGTCGCCGCCGACGGGCGCAAGGGCTACAACAGCGCGATCGGCGACTCCGTCTACTACGGCGACTGCACCGGCGGCCACGGCGTGTTCGGCGGCGCGGGGGACTCGTGCACTTTGCCCCTGCAGGTGACCACCGTCGTCTACAGGCTGCACTCCAACCAGCCGCTCGGCCCGCAGCGCAACCTCCTGATCAGGGGCGTTCCCGCGACCGTCTACGACGAAGGCCGCTCGATCGAGCTCTACAGCGGCCGCCTCGCGATCGACATCTTCTCGAACAGCCCCGCCCAGGCCTACGCCGGCTCGCTCGAGCTGCGCCCCCTGAACGCCGCCGGCTCGGCCGCCAGGCCGCTGCCCGAGCCGGTCTACTGCCCGGTCCTGTACGGCCCCCAGGAACCGGACCTGCAGCGCACGATGGCTCACCTGCCGGGCCACGCCTGCCAGCAGGCCGCCGCCCAGCTCGCTTTCGACAAGAGCGTTCAGACCGCGGCCGGCCCGTCGATGACCGCGCCGGGGTCCCGTTAGCCACCGCACCGGCGTCTCGCTGGCTGGCGCCTACGATGCCGCCGCCGGCGCCGACGGCCGGGTGGTCGGAGGCCTCAACTCCCGACGCAGGCTCAGGAAAGCCGCCGAGCCGATCAGCGCGGGCACCCACAGCGAGATCGCCCGATAGGTGATCACGGCGGCCAGCACGAGCGAGCCCGGACGGACGCCGAACAGCAGCAGCATCCCGAACAGGCCCCCTTCGACCGCGATCACGCCAGCCGGGATCGGCAGCGAGTTGGCGAGCATCCCGACCAGGTAGGCCATCGCCACCACCCAGAACGACGGCGCCGGCCCGTAAGCCAACAGGCACGCGTACAGAGTGACCACGTCGAACATGCAATAGGCGACGGCCCCCAGCAGGCGCCAGTCCCGGCGCGCCCTGATCAGCTCGAGCGCGTCGAACACGCCGCCGCTGATCGCGATCAGCGCGACGTAGGCGCGCCCGCGCGTGGCCATCCGTCGCGCCGCGCCGCGCCGCGCCCATGCGGCCACGGCGATCGTACCCGCGATCACGATCAGCGCCGCCACCGCCGGCAGCAACGTCAGCAGCGGGTTGCGCGAGCCCGGCAAGAGCCCGAGCCACATCAACAGGCCGATCGCGGCGGTGGCGCCGACGTTGACCGCGCTCGTGAGCACGAAGATCAGGACCGAGCGCTTGGCGATCCGCTCGACCGACACTCCGCGCGTGCGCAGGACCCAGGCGCCGAGCGCGATCCCGGCCAGACCGCTGACCGACACCACCGAGTTGACGGCCAGCTCCGACAGGGACAGCCGCGAGACCAGGCGCCGTCCGAGCATCCCGAAGACCAGGCCGAACAGCACCACGTAGCCGGCGCACGACGCCAGCTCGAAGCCGACCCCGGCAAGCACCCAGCCTGCCTTCGCGTCGCCGATGCGATCGGCCGCGTCGCGCAGGCCGGGCACGGCCAGCAGGAGGCCCGCGACGAGCCCGAAGAAGACGGCCAAGCCGACGAGGCTGTTGCGCAGCGTCCGCGACTGCTGAGAGATCGCCGCCGCGGTGTCGGCTTCGACCCCGATGTCCTCCCGCGGCGCATCAGTCTCGCTGGCCGGCGCCGCGGCCGCGTCGGCTCGCCCCGCGGGATCGTCCGCGTCGGCCCGCGTCGGGATTCTCTCTCCTATGTGGCTCTCTCCGGCGATATCGCCCTGCCCCTTCGCTTTAATCAGACTCATGGTCGAGCAACTCGCTCGCATCCTCGTCGTCGACGACGAGCCGGCGGTCCAGAGCGCTCTGTCCCGTGCGCTTACGCTAGAGCACTACACGGTCGCCCAGGCCATGGACGGCCACCAGGCGCTCGAACGCCTCGGCGCGGACCCCTACGAGGCCGTGATTCTCGATGTGGCGATGCCGAAGGTCGACGGCCTGGAGGTCTGCCGGCGGATGCGCGAGGGCGGCGATCGCACGCCCGTCCTGATGCTGACCGCCCGCGAAACGATCGACGATCGCGTCGCCGGCCTGGACGCCGGCGCCGACGACTACCTGGTCAAGCCGTTCGCGTTGCGCGAGCTGCTCGCACGCGTGCGAGCCTTGCTGCGGCGCGCCGGCGAGGACGATGACGACGGCGAGCAGGAGCGAACGCTCGGCTTCGAGGACCTGCGCCTGGACCGGCTCGCCCACGAAGCCTGGCGCGGAGAGCGGGTCCTGGCCCTGACCAGGACCGAGTTCCTGCTGCTCGAGATGTTCTTGAGGCACCCGCGCCAGGTCCTGACCAGGTCGGCGATCTTCGAGCACGTCTGGGGCTATGACTTCGGCGCCACCTCGAATTCGCTCGGCGTCTACATGGGCTACCTGCGCCGCAAGACGGAGCTGGACGGCGAGTCGCGCCTGCTGCACACCGTGCGCGGCGTCGGCTACGTCCTGCGTGACTGATGCCGCTGCG
>DATJWI010000219.1:0-3607 GCA_035501375.1 Solirubrobacteraceae bacterium | reverse complement strand
GGCCAGAACCGCGACCGCCACCGACAGCCCCGCGGCGCCGGCTATGCGCGTGCGCAAGGTCATCGCCTATACCGCCTCCTCCGCACTCGCCCGCCCCCAGTCGCTCCCGCCGCCCCGAACGCTCCCGCTGGCCCAGCCGCTCGCGCTGGCCCTAAGGCTCGCGCAGCACATAGCCGACCCCCCGGACCGTATGGATCAGCTGCCGGCAGCCGGCCGACTCCAGCTTGCGCCGCAGATAACCGACATACACCCGCAAAGCGTTCGAGGCCGGGCCGAAGTCATAGCCCCAGACCCGGTCATAGATGGTGCTGTGCGACAGGACCCGTTTGGGGTTCAACATCAAGAGCTCGAGCAGTTGGTACTCGGTCCTGGTCAACTCCACGAACTGGCCGTCGACCTCGGCCCCGTGCCTGCCGGCGTCGAGCGTCAGCTCGGCGAAGGAGAGCCTGTCCGGGTCATCGCCGCCGTCCGGACCGGCGCGCCGCAGGAGCGCCCTGATCCTGGCCTTCAGCTCGCCGACGTCGAAAGGCTTGACCATGTAGTCGTCCGCGCCGGCGTCGAGGCCGTCGATCCGGTCGGCGACCGCGTCGCGCGCGGTCAGCATCAGGACCGGCACTCTGTTGCCGAGCTTGCGCAGCCGCCTGCAGACCTCGAGGCCGTCGATCCCGGGCAAACCGACGTCGAGCACGACCGCGTCCGGAACCGCCTGTATGACCAGCTCGATCGCCTGCTCGCCGTCTTCGGCCACCTGGATCTCGTAGCCGGCCAGGGTCAAGGCCCGTCGCAACGCATCCCTGACCGCACGATCGTCCTCTACGACAAGGATCTTCACGGTCTGAATGTATCCATGGCTGCCGTCGCGCTTGCCTGCTCAGGACGCGCCGTCGGCGCTCAGCAGCGCCTGGCCGCGCCCTGCGCAGTCGTATAGCGCCACTTCGTTGGCGCCCGCGCCCGTGAGGGTGCTTGCGCTGGCCGTCATGGAGCCGACCGTCACCCGGCGGCAGACTTCGCTTGCGGCCCTGATCGCCTTGCGAGCGCCCTGCCGCGTATCGCCGGGCAGGCCCGGCCCGGCCAGCCCGCGCGACGCGCCCAGCCCGCGCGACCCGCTCTGGACGCCGCCCTGAGCGCCCTGCTGAGCGTCGCCTTCGGAGAGGACCCACCGGAGCGCGCCTTTGTTGACCTCATCAGCCAGCCAGGCCACGCTCACTTCGGACTCGCGTCCCGAGAACCCGCCGATGCCGGCGACTTCGGCGTCTTTGGCGACTATCTCGGAGGCGGCCTGCGACTGGCTGTCGACGGCGACGGTGCCGCCGCCGTGGCTCTTCGCGTAAGCGATCGCCTTGCCGATCGTTTGCCCGTTGCCCAGGGGCGCGCCGATCGCGCCGCCACCGCCAGGCGCGCCGCCGAAGCCGGGCGGACCAGCAATGCCGCCAACTGGGCCCGCGCCCGCGCGTGCCCCTACACCGCGGCCCGCCGGGGCGCCGGCGCCCGCGCCAACGCCCGGAGGCCGCGGCGGCCCTTCGCCGGCGCCGCCTGGCGCATGGGCGCCGGCTGGGCCGAACGGGGGCACGACTACGGTGCCGCCGGCGGTGCCCTGCGCGCGCGCAACCGGTCCGCCGGCGCCGCCTGGCGCACCGCCGGGCAGACCCGAGCCGCGAGCGCCCGGCCCGAAGCGCAAGCCACCGAAGACCCGGCCGCCGGACCCGAAGCTGGCGGCGAGCGCCGACTGGGGCCCGCCCGACGGGAAGGTGCCGTTGGTGGCGTGGCCGAGCGTGTCGAGCGCCCAGATGGCCGGCGCGATCAGGAGCGCGGCGACGCCGCAGCCGAGCGCGGCCGTGCGGGTCGCCGTGTCGCGGAGCACGGCCAAGGCCAGCGCGGAGCCGGCGCCGACGACGACGAGGACCGGCACAAGCCAGGTCAGTTCATTCGGGTAATCGTGGAGGACGGCGATCTGGCAGACGACACCGGCGAGGATCGCCAGCGGCGCCCAGATCCGCCAGAGCCGCCCGGAGCCGCGCAGCTGGGCGAAGCCCGCCCCTGTCAGCGCCGCGGCGAAGGGGGCCAGGAGCGAGACGTAGTAGGGATGGAAGATGCCGCCGGCGCCGCTGAACACGACCGCGACCGTAAAGAAGGCGCCGCCGACGGCGATCAGCCAGCCACTGCGAGGGTCGTTGCGCCGCAGCCTGCTCGCCAAGAGGACTCCGGGGCCGCTGAGGACGGCGAACCCGAGCAGCCAGCCGGCCTGCCCGCCGAGCGCTTCGTTCAAGAGGCGCAGAGGCCCGGGGCTGCCGCCGAACATGTTGCCGGCCAGGCCCTGCGGGCCGTGTGCCCCTCCCGCGCCGGCGGGGCCGCCGGTCTGGCCTTCGAGGCGCCCGACGCCGTTGTATTCGGCGATCAGTTCGAAGACCCGGTTCCCTTTGGTGCCAGAGACCCAGGGCCGCTGGCCGGCGGGCGTCAGTTCGACGAGCAACGGCCAGGCGCCGCCCACGAGCAGGGCGGCGAAACCGAAGAGGCCGAGGTCGCGGAGAGCGCGCAAGCGCCCCGACGGCGCGACCCACAGGTAGGCCGCGACGATCCCGGGCACGACCATCAGGGCGGCGCCCATCTTCGTCTCGAAGCCAAGGCCTACGCATACGCCGGCGAGCGCCGACCAGCGCGCGCGGTGGCGGCCATCCGAGCGCACGCCGGACCCGCCGTCGAGGGGCACGCCGGGCCGGCTGCCGGCACTCACGGGGGACCGGCCGCCGGCGTCCGGGGCGAGCGCCCTGACCGCGCACCAGACCGCCAAGACGCTGCACAGGACGAGCAAAGCGTCCGGGTTGTTGTGCCTGGAAACGGCGACCGCGATCGGTGTCAGCGCGAGCGCGAGGCCGGCGAGGAAGCCGCCGAGCTTGCCGAACGGGCGCCTGACGAGGTCGTAGACGAGGGCGACGGTGGCCATTCCGAACAGGGCCTGGGGCACAAGGATGCTGAGCGGTTGGTAGCCGAAGACGTGGACCGACAGCGCCTGGACCCAGAGGGCGAGGGGCGGCTTGTCGACGGTCATGACGCCGGCTTTGTCCATCGAGGCGAACAGAAAGTCGTGCCAGCTCGAGCTCATCGAGCGCACGGCGGCGCTGTAGTAGGCGTTGGCGAAACCGTTGCGCTGCAAGGCCCACAGGTCGAGCGCGCCTGAGAGCGCCAGCAGCGCGGCCAGCTGGAGCTGGATCGTTTCGAGGGCTGTACGTGCGTGTGCGCGTGCGCGCGTGCGCGCGGACACCGGCACCGGAACCGACACCGGAACCGGCACCGGCACTGCCACCGGCGCCGCCTCTGTGTTCGCCTCGTGCGTGCTCATGGCGCAGAGCCTGTCCGACTGCCGTAGGACGAGCGTATGAACAAGTTAAGGATTGGCTGAACGCGCCCCTGGGCGTGTGTCCATCGCGCTTCTGAGAATCTCCGACGCCGGTCCATACCGACAGCCTGGGGATCTGGCGAAGCTTGCGTGAGACGATGCGAAGATCTCGACGAGTCACGAGGCGAGCACCTCCCCAGATCGTGGCCCTCGGGGGTGGCGGCTTCTCGATGGAGAAAGAGCCGACGCTGATCGACGACTACATACTGTCGT
>DATJWI010000218.1:0-2908 GCA_035501375.1 Solirubrobacteraceae bacterium | reverse complement strand
GGTAGCGCGGTCTCTGAGAGTCACTGACCATTACCAAGGAGCCAAGGAGCCACCGAGCCAAATGCTGTTTCTTCATTTCATGGCCATCTTCCACCCGGTGATCGCCGCGGCGGGTTCCGTCAAGAACGCGCAGGACGCGGGCCGTGCGATCGCGCTGGGCGCGGGCGCCGGCGGAGGCGCCGCGGGCGCGGGGGCCGGCATCGGCTCCGTGTTCGGTTCCGCGATCCAGGCCAAGACGCGCCAGCCGGAGCTGCGCCAGGACATCGAGCGCGACCAGTGGCTCGGCTTCGCGCTGACCGAGGCCACCTTCTTCTACGGGCTCGTCGGCGGCCTGATCGCCTTCTTCCTGTAGGTCCATGGGACTCATGGCCATCATGTCCGGCACACAGATCGCATCGAGCAGCAACTCGTGGCTGATCACGCCTAACGTCGGCCTGACGATCTGGACGTTGGTCGTCTTCTTGGTCTCGCTGTACATCCTCAACAGGGTCGCTTTCCCGAGGATCCGCGAGTCTTTGGACAAGCGCCGCAAAGCGATCGCCGACTCGATCGACGCTGCCGAGCGGACGCGTCAGGACGCCGAGCAGCTGCTCGCCGAATACCGCGAGCGTTTGCATGCAGCGCGGGGACAGTCCGAGGAGATCGTCCAGCGCGCGCGCCAGACGGCCGAGGCCCACGAACGGGAGGCTCGGGATCGCGGCCAGGAGATGGTCGCCGATGCGACCAAGCGCGCCCAGCGCGACATCGAGGTGGCGACCAAGCGCGCTCTCGACGACATCCGCCGGGAGGTCGCCGATCTGACGATCATGGCCACCGAGAAGGTCACGCGCAAGGCGCTCGACGACGCCGACCAGCGGCGCTTGGTCGAGGAGGCCCTGAGCGAACTGGACTTCTCTGAGCTCTCGGGCGAGGCCCGGAGCAACTGATGCAGGGCAACGACTGATGGACGAGCTCGCCCGCGTATACGCCCGATCGCTTTTTCAAGCGGCGCTGGAGCAGGGCAAGCTGGACGAGCTGCGCGAGCAGCTGAGCCAGTTCGCGGATGCCCTGGACGAGAACAGGCAGCTGGCCGTGTTCTTCTTTTCGCCTTACTTCTCGAGCGCCGAGAAGCAGGAGGCGCTGGCCGGGCTCTTGGACGGCGCCCAGGAGATCTTCCTGAACTTCTTGGGGCTCCTGATCGAGAACCACCGGATGCCCGTCATCTTCAGGATCAGAGCCGAGTACGACAGGCTGTGGGACGAGCGCAACAAGACCTTGCCGGTGCAGATCACGAGCGCGATTGCGCTCGACGAGGAGACGACCCAGAGCCTCGGCCGGGCGATCGGCGAGCGCACCGGGCGCAAGATCGCATTGGTCGCCGAAGTCGACCCCGACATCCTCGGCGGCATCGTTGTCAGGGTCGGCAACTCGATCCTCGACGCCTCGATCCGCAGCCGACTGGAGCAGCTGCGCACGCAGGTGGCCGCCGCCTGAGCCGATAACGGCGTAGCGCTACCCGACACCGAACCGAAACGCACAGCAAGCCGAACGAATTCGACAAGGAGCTGACCGAGACAGCCATGCAGATCAACCCCGACGAGATCACAAGCATCCTCAAGAGCCGCATCCAGGGCCTCGACAGCGGCGCCGCCGAGCTGACCGAGGTCGGCACGGTGCTGTCGGTAGCAGACGGCATAGCGCGCCTGCACGGCCTGGAGAACTGCATGTCCTTCGAGATGCTCGAGCTGCCCCACGGGGTGACCGGCCTGGCGTTGAACCTCGAGTCCGACAACGTCGGCGCTGTGCTGTTCGGCGACTGGGAGCGCATATCCGAGGGCGACACGGTCAAGCGCACCGGCGCGCTGCTCGAGATTCCCGTCGGCGACGAGCTGCTCGGGCGGATCGTCGACCCGCTGGGCCGGCCGTTGGACGGCAAGGGCGAGATCCACACGACCGAGACCAGGCCCGCCGAGTTCAAGGCGCCGGGCGTGGTCCAGCGCCAGCCGGTCAAGGAACCGATGCAGATCGGCCTGAAGGCGATCGACGCGATGATCCCGATCGGCCGCGGCCAGCGCGAGCTGATCATCGGCGACAGGCAGACCGGCAAGACGGCGATCGCGATCGACGCGATCATCAACAACAGGGACACCGGTGTCGTGTCGGTGTACGTCGCGATCGGGCAGCGCATGTCGACGGTCGTGGCGCTCGCGCAGACGCTCGAGGAATATGACGCGCTTCAGAACACGATCATCGTCGCCGCTCCGGCCGACGAGGCGGCGCCGATCAAGTTCATGGCGCCTTACGCGGGCTGCGCGATGGGCGAGCACTTCCTGTACAGCGGCAGGCACGCGCTGTGCGTATACGACGACCTGACCAAGCACGCCTACGCGTACCGTCAGATGTCGCTCCTGCTGCGCAGGCCGCCCGGGCGCGAGGCCTATCCGGGCGACGTCTTCTACCTGCACTCGCGGCTGTTGGAGCGCGCGGTCAAGCTCTCAGATGAGCTGGGCGGTGGATCGCTGACCGCGCTGCCGGTCATCGAGACCCAGGCCGGCGACGTGTCTGCCTATATCCCGACGAACGTGATCTCGATCACCGACGGCCAGATCTTCCTGGAGTCGGCTCTGTTCAACGCCGGTGTGCGGCCTGCGATCAACGTCGGCATCTCGGTCTCGAGGGTCGGCGGCAACGCCCAGATCGGCCCGATGAAGAAGGTCGCCGGCCGGATCAAGCTCGAGCTCTCCCAGTACCGCGACCTCGAGGCCTTCGCTCAGTTCGGCTCGGACCTCGACGCCGACACCCAGCGCACGCTCGCCAGAGGCGAGCGCCTGGTCGCGACGCTAAACCAGCACGAGCGCGCGCCTCTGCCGGTCGAGGACCAGACGATCCAGATCTTCGCTGCCACGAACGGCTTCCTGGATCGCCTGAA
>DATJWI010000217.1:0-2149 GCA_035501375.1 Solirubrobacteraceae bacterium | reverse complement strand
CGGAGGCCACGCCAGCCTTGGTGACCTGCACCGAGTTCATCGCGGCCGTCGACATAGGCGACATGACCAGCCCCATTCCGAGGCCCATCACGACGAAGCTGACGCTGAGAAAGCCATAGCCCGAGTGGGTCGTGATCCCCGTCAGCCAGAACAGCGCGAAGGACACCAGGACGAGGCCGCCGGTCATCAGCGGCCGCGGGCCGATCCGATCGGCAAGGCGGCCGGCTATCGGGGCGACGACCATGATCATCAGCGTCGACGGCAAGAACCGTACGCCGGCCTGCAGCGGGGTGTAGCGCAGCACGTCCTGCATGTAGAGGGCCAAGAAGAAGAACATCGCGAACATCGCGAACGAAACGATGAACGCGACGACGTTGGCGCCGAAGAAGGATCTGGACTTGAAGAACGCGAAGTCGACCATCGGCGCGCGGCTCCTGCGCTCGACGGTCACGAAGCCCGCCAGGGCGACCAGTGCGAGCGCGAACAGTCCGAGCACGCGGGCCGAGCCCCAGCCCCATTGGTTTGACTCGATCAGGCCCAAGACCAGCCCGGCGAGCGCGACCGTGAGCGTCAGCACGCCGGGTATGTCGATCTCGCGCACGGCGGTCTCGTCGCGCGACTCCTTCGCGGCCGCCAGCGTCACCGCGATCGCGACGATCGCGACGGGCACGTTCAAGAAGAAGATCGACTGCCAGCTGACTTCCTGCACGAGGAAGCCCCCGACGACCGGACCGATCGCCAGGGCCATCGCCGACACGCCCGCCCACGTGCCGATCGCCCGGCCGCGCTCCTTGGCGTCGAACGTGTTCGTGATGATCGACAGCGTCGCCGGCATCATGAAGCCCGAGCCGATGCCCTGAATGGCCCTGAACGCGATCAGCCAGGTGTCCGACTGGGCCAGTCCGATCAGAAAGCTCGAGGTCCCGAACACGGCGACGCCGAACAGGAACATGCGCCGCCTGCCGTATATGTCGCCGAGTCGCCCGCCGGTCACGAGCGTCAATGCGAACGTCAGCGTATAAGCGTTGACCGTCCACTCCAGCGACGAGGTCGTGGCGTGCAGGCCCCTCTGGATCGACGGCAGGGCGACGTTGACGACCGTGTTGTCCAACATGATCATGAACAGCGCGAAACACATCGCTCCGAGCGTCCACCAGCGCCTGTTCTGCTCGGTCAGGCCGGGCAGCTTCAGATTCGTGCTCATGCGCCGCCTCCTCGCTGGTCCTGCCTTGCAGCCGACCCCGCAGTTCGCCCCCCGGACGGTCCCTCGGCTGCGCTCGGGCCGAATGGAAGCTCGACGATCTCCGCGCCGGCGCCGTCCTCGCCCACACCAACGCGCACGCCCGGCCCGGCCTCGCGGCGCACCAGCGCCAGACCGATCGGGCCGTAGATGGGCGAGAGGGCGACGCTCGTGAGCCGACCGACCGGGCGCTCGCCGAGGTACAGCTCCATGCCGACGGCGCCCGCCAAGGCCGCGGCGATGTCGGTCTCCGGCGCCGCGCCCCCGGAGTCGACCGTGCCCGGGGCCGACAGTCTCAGGCCGCGCAGATGCCTGTTCGGTTTTCCCTTGTAGTGGAGCCTCGCGACGGTCTCCTGGCCGACGTAACAGCCCTTCGTGAAGCTGACCGCGCGCTCGTTCAGGCCGGCCTCCTGAGGGATGACGGTCTCGTCGAGGTCGATCCCGTATCTGGGCCTGCCCCGCTCGACCCTTACGATCTCGGCGGCCGCTTCTGAAGCAGGCTCGGCGCCGCGCGCGCACAGCGCCTTTGCCAGGGCATCGGTGTCGCCGGCCGGGCAGACCAGGTCGATGCCGACGTCGGTTCGAACCGCCAGCGCTCCGATGCCGTCGATCGAGACGGCCACGCTCGCGTGCTCGTCTGGGCCGAGGGCACGCGCGCGCGCGTGCTCGTCCGCGGCGGGGCCATTCACAGCCGTCTCGTGGGTGCCCGTGACCCGGTCGGCATCGGGACCGATCAAGGACAGCAGGCCGCGCTCGAGCGTGCGCTTGTGAAGCTCGACCCGGTAGCCGATCTTGAAGCGCCGGATCATGTCGAACAGCGCCTGCAGTGTCGAGCGCTCGGTGTCGAGCAGCAGCTCTTCGCCGGTGTCGGCCTCGCCAGCGGCATCGTCGTCGGGGCCGGGTCGGGTG
>DATJWI010000216.1:0-4170 GCA_035501375.1 Solirubrobacteraceae bacterium | reverse complement strand
CCGTGGAACTTCCCGCTGGCGATGGGCACGCGCAAGATCGGCCCCGCGATCGCGGCCGGCTGCACGATGGTCGTCAAGCCGGCCAAACAGACGCCCCTCTCGATGCTTGCCCTCGCCAAGATCCTGACCGCTGCGGGCCTGCCGGACGGCGTCCTGAACGTGATCACAGCCAGGCGCTCGGGCGCCGTCATCGAACCCCTCCTGAAGGATTCCCGTACGCGCAAGCTCTCGTTCACGGGCTCGACCGAGGTCGGCCGGACCCTGATCGAACAGTCCGCCGACCAGGTCCTCCGCGTCTCGATGGAGCTGGGCGGCAACGCTCCATTTTTGGTCTTTGCCGACGCCGATCTTGCGGCTGCCGTCGACGGCGCCCTGATCGCCAAGATGCGCAACGTCGGAGAGGCCTGCACGGCCGCCAACCGCTTCCACGTGCACGAGTCCGTCGCGCCCGAGTTCGCCGAGCGCCTGGCCGAGAAGATGTCGGCCCTGAAGGTGGGCCGCGGCACCGAGCCCGGAGTCGACGTCGGCCCTTTGATCGACTCGGTCCAGCGCCAGAAGGTCTCCGAGTTGGTCGGTGACGCGCGCGCGCGTGGCGCCAAGATAACGCTCGGCGGCAGCGCCCTCGACGGGCCCGGCTACTTCTACGAGCCGACCGTCCTGACGGGCGTCCCTCCGGACGCCAGGGTCCTGGCCGAGGAGATCTTCGGGCCCGTCGCCCCGATCGCCACGTTCGTGTCAGACGAGGAAGCGATCGCCGCCGCCAACCGCACCGAGTACGGCCTCGTCGCCTACGTCTACACCCGAGACCTCGCTCGCGCTATCCACGTCTGCGAGCGCATCGAGACCGGCATGGTCGGCCTCAACCAGGGCATCGTCTCCAACCCGGCCGCCCCCTTCGGCGGCGTCAAGCAGTCCGGCTTCGGCCGCGAGGGCGGCTTCGAGGGGATCTCCGAGTACTTGGAGACCAAGTACGTCGCGATCGGCGGGCTCTAGGCCCGGCGCCGGCCCGTGCTCGGACGGCGCCGGCCTGCGCCTTGCCGATCCGGGGAGCCTACGATCCCCGCTTCGCTACTCCTCGTCCCCAAAATCGCGGCCACCAAGACTTGCCAGCATCATCGCCTCGGCCATCCTCAGCAGGCCGATCGTCGTGTGGGGTCTTGCTTCGCTGGACCTGACGGACACGCTGGAGCCGTGCGGGCCGATCACCTCGACGATCGTGCACACGTCGCCGATCTCGCAGTCGTCGTCGAACCTGCTTTCCAAAGCCTCCATCTGCTCGGCTACGACACGGCCCATCTTCGTCTGATCGAGCGCCATCGGTCTCGTCCTTCCGTCGGTCTTGGTCCGGGCCCCAATCATCGCCGATCGGACCGTCCTTCGCACGGCTGGCTCAACGGCCATCTGTTGTCCTTACAGTCAGCCGAACATCAATGTTTCGAAGGAGCCCGGTCCGGGAAATGCGCTGACACCGATTGTGCGCCGCTCAAGTGATTAGCGTTACATGCCGACCGCGAGACCGGACCAGTGCGCAAGACCACAACCCACAAACCAGCAGACAACCGGGCCGATATGCCTCTTGACGAAGGCGCTCGCGCGCGCGCGAGCGCCTTCACAGACAGGGCGCAGCGGTGGCCGCTATGGCGTATCGCCTGCGGCTCGGCGCTTGCGCTCGGCGCGGGCGCCGGGGCCGCGCTCGTCGGCCACCAGGTTCTGGCGGCAGGGTGCGCCCTGGTGCTCGCCCTGGCGTCCGGGGCGGTCGGCTGGTTGTTCGGCGAGCACCACCGAAAGGCGCTCGAACAAGAGATAGGCGACCGCTCAGCCGACCTGCACCGGGCGCTCTCGGAGCTCGAGATCGCGCAGGCCGAGACCGTCAGAAGGCTGTCGATGGCGGTCGAGTTCAGGGACGAGGACACCGGCGCCCACATCGAGCGGATCGGGCGCTTCTCGACCATGCTCTCCGAACAGATCGGGATGGAAGAAGAGTTCTCCGCGCGCATGGTCCACGCCGCGCCTTTGCACGACGTCGGCAAGGTCGCGATCCCCGACGCGATCCTGCTCAAGCCCGGCCAGCTGACCCCCGAGGAGCGCGCGATCGTCGAGACCCACGCCGAGGAGGGCCACCGCCTCCTGAAAGGTTCGACCTCGGCGATCCTCGACCTGGCGGCCACGATCGCCCTCAGCCACCACGAGAAGTGGGACGGCTCCGGCTACCCGCGCGGCCTCAAGGGCGAGATGATCCCGATCGAGGGCCGGATCGTGGCGATCGCCGACGTCTTCGACGCGCTCACCAGCGACCGCGTCTACCGCAAGGCCTATCCCGTCGAGGAGGCCGTCGCGATGATGCGCGCCGAGCGCGGCCTTCACTTCGACCCGGTCCTCCTGGACGCCTTCCTAGAGGTGCTCGCCGGCTCCGGTCCCGATGCCCGCGAGCAGGTCAAGGCAGACCCGACCGCGGTCTTTGACGCGGCGCTCGACACCTTCGTCACCGGCCTGCAACGCGGCGACGCCGAGCTGGCCGAGGGGGCCGTCGCCCAGGCGATCGAGGACGGCGTGGTCGCCGCCGAGCTGCCCGGCGAGGTCATCGAACCGGCATTGCGCCGCCTTGCCGAGCTGCGCGACCAGGGAGAGATCGACGCCGACCGCGAGCGCACCGCGATCGAGATCGCCCGGCGCGTCCTTGCGACCCTGCGCCGCTACGTCCTCGCCCGCGAGACCGAGCCCGAGGCCCTCCAGAAGGTCGATTCTTCGATCGACCACGTCGAGTCCCTGCTCGGACGCGTCGCGGACGCCGAGGCTGGCGTCGCGGGCCGCTAGGCCCTCCCGTGGCGTCGCTGTAGCTCGGGCCCCGCGTGTAGCGGGCCGTCGGGCCCGGCGTGTAGCGGGCCGTCGGGCCCGTCTTGTAGCGGGCCGGCAGGCCGTCTTGTAGATTCCCGGGCCTTCCATGGCCGGGACCCCAAGACAAGCGATCGTGACGGGCGGCGCCGGCTTCATCGGGTCGCACGTCGTCGACTCGCTGCTCGCCGACGGCTACTCGGTCGTCGTCATCGACGACCTCTCATCCGGCCGGGCCGACCTCGTCCCCGCCGAGGCCAGGCTCGTCGAGCTCGACATCGTCGACGCCGCCGGCGTCCGCCGAGTCGTCGAGGAGGTCCAGCCCGAGGCCGTCTTTCACCTGGCGGCCCAGGCCTCCGTCACCGTCTCGGTGGCCGACCCGGGCCGCGACTGCGACGTCAACGTCCGCGGGACCCTCAACGTGGTGGATGCCGCCAACGCGGTCGGCGCGCCAGTCGTCTTCACATCCACCGGCGGGGCCCTCTACGGCGACGCGGCGCCAAGGCCGACCGCCGAGGATTACGAACCGGCGCCGCTCAGTCCTTACGGCGCCGCCAAGCTGGCGGCCGAGTCCTACGTAAAGACCTGGGCCGCCGCCAAAGGCGTCCCCAACACGGTCGCCAGGCTCGGCAACGTCTACGGCCCCCGTCAGAGTCCTCACGGCGAGGCCGGCGTGGTCGCCATCTTCTCTTACAAGCTCTACGCCGGCGAGCGGCCCGTTCTGTACGGCCACGGCGAACCGACCCGCGACTACGTCTATGTCGCCGACGTCGTCGCCGCTCTGCGCGCCGCCGTCGGCCGGGCCGGCACCTACAACATCGCGACGGCCACCGAAACCGACGTCCTCTCGATCTGGCGCTCCCTCAGCGAGGTCGCCGGCTCCGAGATAGCCCCCGACTTCGCCGACCTTCGTCCCGGCGAGCTTCAGCACAGCTGCCTAGACACCGGCTTGGCCGCCCGCGACTTGGCTTGGAGCGCAAAGGTCCCGATCGCCGAGGGCCTCTCCTTGACCTACCAAGCGCTCGTCGCCGAGCTCCAGGCGACCGGCTAAGCTCTCTGGCCGCGGCCAGATAGCTCAGTTGGTAGAGCACACGACTGAAAATCGTGGTGTCCCCAGTTCGAATCTGGGTCTGGCCATTCAGAAGGCGCTGCAAATGGGCATGTTTTGAGATAGCGATCGCTATCTTGGCTAGCCTCGTATGGTGGTCGGGGCACAAACCGCGGCACAAACTCTTGTCAATAGCGCCTGTCTGGGGCGGTCGGCGCAGCTCCAGATTTCAACCCGAGCCTCGAATCCAAAGGCAACAAGAGTCGGAATCGTGATGCCCTCAGCTCGAT
>DATJWI010000215.1:0-2304 GCA_035501375.1 Solirubrobacteraceae bacterium | reverse complement strand
TGGAGGTCCTCGACCGCACGATCGCGCTGCAGGCCGACCCGGCAGCCGTCCTTGGCGACGCCGAGTTGGCCGAGCCCGTCGCGGCGCTCCTGGTCGAGCCCCTCGCGGACGAATCGACCCGTGGCGAGGCCTTGCGCTGGGGCGCCCTTCTGCATGACGCCGCCAAGCCGCTGACGCGAGCGGTCGGGCCGGACGGCTCGCGCGTCACGTTCGTAGGTCACGACGAGCGCGGGGCCGGCCTCGCGCGCGCGTTGCTCGGGCGCTTGCGGACCAGCGAGCGTCTGCGCGGCCACGTCGCGGCGCTCGTGCGCCACCACCTGCGCCTCGGCTTGCTCGTCCACGCCCCGCAGCCGCCGGCAAAGCGCGTCGTGTTCGACTACCTCCAGTCCACTTCGCCCGTCGAGGTCGACGTGACCTTGCTCTCGGTCGCCGACCTTCTTGCTGGAGCTTCGGTCGGCCACAGCGACAGCGGGACTGAGTCGGTCGCCGGCCACATGGCCCTTGCGCGCGCGATGATCCGCGAGGCGCTGCGCTGGCGAGCGGACGGGCCGCCGCGGCCGCTGTGGCGCGGAGACGAGCTGGCGACCGCGCTCGGGATCCCGGAGGGGCCGCGGTTGGGAGCGGTCCTCGGAGAGCTCGCGGCCGCCCAATACGCGGGCGAGATCGGCACCCGCGAGCAGGCGTTGGCCCATGCCCGAGCGTTCCTTGTTGCGTGATCGACGGCCGCCTCGAACATGGGTCCGGGCGGCGCTCCGGCTGACGAGTGTGCACAGCCATGCTTGCTGGTGCGCCGCAAGCTAGGCTAACCGGCGATGCGCGACCCAGACTGCATCTTCTGCAAGATCGTCGAAGGCGACTTGCCGGCGAGCATCGTCGCCGAAGACGAGCGCACGGTCACGTTCATGGACATCGCTCCGGCCACCCGCGGGCATGCGCTCGTGATCCCGAAGGCCCACTCGCGCGATCTGCTTAGTGTCGAGCCCGACGATCTGGCTGCCGTCGCGCTCGCCTGCCAGCGCCAGGCCGCTTTGGCTTCAGAGCGCCTTGGCGCCGCCGGCGTGAACCTCGTCAACTCCTGTGGCGCGGCCGCCTGGCAGACCGTGTTCCACTTCCACGTACACGTCGTTCCCCGCTACGCCGACGACCCGTTGCGGCTGCCTTGGGTTCCGGCGCCCGGCGACCCTCAGGAGATCGCGGGCGCCGCGCAGGACTTGATGCGCTGAGCGCGAATCAAACGGCACCGCATCCTTTGACGGGTGTTTGTGTTGATGGCGAATATGCGACGAACGATCACTGCGATTCTGGGGGGCGCCGCGCTCCTGCTGGCTCTGCCCGCCCTGTCTGGGGCCACGCTCAACGAAGTCGGCGTAATCGGCACGACCACGCCAGCGACAGTGCCCAGCTGCCCGAGCAGCCCTTGTCTGGCCGTCAGCCGCACGACCGGTTTTCAGGTCAAGGTAGGCACGGCGACCAATATTCTCGCCGCACCCCGCGAAGGAACGATTGTCGCCTGGACGATCACCCTCGGCAAGCCGACCTCGACCCAGACGAAGTTCTTCAACTCCAACGAGGGCGGCGCCTCTGAAGCCGGCATCGCCGTGCTGAGGCCCCAGAAGAAGCCCAACCTCACCTATAAGCTGATCTCCCAGAGCCCGCTCGTCAAGCTCGAACCGTACTTCGGCAAGACCGCACAGTTCCCGCTCGAAACAACGCTCCAGGTCAAGAAGGGCGACATCGTCGCTCTTACCGTGCCGACCTGGGCGCCCGCCTTGGCGCTTGGCTTCGAAAACACCACGTCCTGGCGCGCCTCGCGCCCGAAGGCGAGCTGCTCGAGCACCTCCGCCCAGACAACCCAGACTTCGATCGGCTCGAACGTGCAGTACTACTGCCTCTACCGCACCGCGCGCCTGACCTACAGCGCAACCTTGATCTCGACGCCCTAGCTGGGTTAGGGCGGCGCCCTAAGGCGCGCCGGTGCCGCCGGCTTCACCGGTTTTGGATTCGGTTTTAGCGGCTTCTTCGGTGCCTTTGCCTGTGCCGCCGCCCGCCGAGGTGCCACCGGCCGCTTCGCCGCCGCCGGCTTCGCCAGAGGAGCCGCCGGTCGCTTCCGAACTCGATTCGCTCGATTCGCCCGATTCGCTGGCTGAGCCCGATTCGGATTCGCTCGTGGTCTTCGCTTTGGTCGTGGCGGTCGTAGAGGTGGCGGTCGTCTGAGCAGCTTCCTTTTCGGCGCTCGTGTTCGTGGGCGGTGTTATTTCGGGGGTCGTCTTGGGGATCGCGTCGGACACGTTGCTCGAGCCTCCG
>DATJWI010000214.1:0-9005 GCA_035501375.1 Solirubrobacteraceae bacterium | reverse complement strand
ACATCGTGGGCGTCTCGGCCGGAGACGAATTCAGCCTGGCGATCGGACCTCCGGGGCCGATCATCACCAGACTAAAACCGACGAGCGGTCCGCTGGGAGGCGGCACGAAAGTGACGATAACCGGCTACCATTTCATCGGCGTGACGGAAGTCAAGTTCGGCTCCGCCGAAGCGGAAAGCATTGAAGTGAAAGGACAAACTGAAATCGTAGCCACAGCCCCGCCCGGAAGCGGCAAAGCGTGTGTGGCGGTGAGAACCTCCATGGGCTCGATTCCCGTCAGCAACTGCAAGACCTTCACGTACGCCAAATCGGGCGGTCCTGAATACGGCAGGTGCGTGGAAATGACCAAAGGCAAATACTCCAACGCCGCCTGTACCATCGGGTCGGCAGAAGGCTCGTACGAATGGGAGCCTGGTGTCGAAAAAACAGGATTCACGATCGCCAGCAGCGCAACTCCAGTCACGCTCGAAACGGTTGGAAAAGAAACGATCGCCTGCAAAGTCGGGGGCGGAAGTGGTCAATACAGCTCTCCGAAATCGGTTGAGAGCACCGTGATCAAGCTCACCGGGTGCACGCACCTCGGCGCTAAATGCACGTCGGCGGGCGCTAGCGAAGGAGAACTCGTCACGAGCGCGCTCGAAGGCGAACTCGGGTGGATAAGCAAAGCGAGCAAAACGGTGGGCCTTGCGCTCAACCCAGAAGCGGGAGATTTCGCGGAAGCCAAATGCGGCTCCACGAAGGTGGAAATCAGCGGCTCGTTCATCGGCAACGCGCGGACCAACGAAATGCTGAAAGAAGGCGTGCTCACGTTTGAACAGAAAACGGGCAAACAGAAACCCACAAAACTGGAAGGCGGCGAAAAAGACGTGCTCGAAACGTTGTTCACCGGCGGCCTGCTGGAACAGACGGGGCTCGAAGCAACCGTCAAACAGGTTAACGAAGAAAAGATCGAGGTAAATACGGAAGTATAGACAGTAAAGGGAGGCTTTCCGCCGTTGGGTCGCGGGTTCGAGATGGCGAACCCGCGACCTTTGCTATGGCGGCAAGCGACTCCGTCCGGTCAGACTCCCGTCGCTCGCTAGCGTTCGCTTCAGGGCGTGAGCAGCAAACCTGGATCTGTGTGGTGCGCCAGCTCCCGCAGCCCATCGACGCCCGCCTCCGGTCCCGCCTGCAGAGCCTCCTCGACCGCAGCACGATGGCCTTCGAACCGCTCCAGCGCATAGGGAACGGCGAGCCCGCGCGAGACCATGAACGCCCAGTCCGAGGCTTGCAGGGCCAGCAGCTCGCGGACCGCGGCCCGTCCAGCCGCTCCCCTCGTCGCAGCGGCGACTGTCCGCAGCTCGGCTGACCTCGTGGCGAACGCCAGGTCGGCGACCGCCGGTCCCGACCAGGTCGACAGGCCCCCGCCCTCTCCCCAACTCGTGACGCCGAGCCCGGCGTCGGCGGCGGCCGGCGCGGGCTCGAAGCGCTCGGCCGCTTCGTCGAGGCGCACCAGTTCGAGACCCTGACCGGCGGACTCCTCGATCACAGCCCGCAGCCAGACCAGGCCCTCGTACCACCAGTGGCCGAGCAGCTCGGTGTCCAAGGCGCAAACGACCAGTCCTCCGCCGGGCTGGCCCTTGCCGTCGCGCGAAAGGCGCTCCCGTGTGCGCGCCACGAAGTCCGCGGCGTGTGCCCGCGCGCGCGCGAGCGCCGCCTCGCGATCGTATTCCTCACCGTCGTTGCGCCACGGGTTGTGATGATGGACGGTATGCCGGTGGTAGTCCCTGTAGAGGCCGTCGGCCGGATAGCCGCCGTCGCTCCATACGAGGGCGACCGTGGCCCGATCGATCGGGTAGAGCACCACGCCGGACTCGGATACCAGCGGCCCCAGATGAGCGGGCGCGCCGAGCCCGTAACGGCCGGTGAGCTCTACGCACGTGCCCATCACGCCCGCGCGCGCCAGCAGCGGCTCCAGGTCTGGGCTGTACGCGCACTCTGGCAGCCAGAAACCGCCTCGCCAGCCACCGAAGCGCTCCCGGTGCGAAGCGATCCCCGACTCGACCTGCACGCGTACGCCTACGTCGGTCGCAAGCAGCGGAAGCACGGCGTGGGTCGCCGAAGACGTCCACGTGACATGGCGAGCGAACGCGGTGATCAGGTCGCCGTCGCGCTCGCCGAAGCGCCTACGGGCGTGCTCGTAATCCTCGCTCCACGCCCGCTCCAGCTCCGCCGCGAGCCCGTCGTGCCCTCCCGCTCGCAGGCCCGCGGCGTCCTCAGCGTGGGTGAAGCGCCGCGTCTCGTCTATGAAGCTCCCAAAGCGACCTGCCAGTCTCGGCGCGCCCAGCTGATCGCCGAGGACCGGCGTCAGCGAGAGCGTGATCTGCGGCTCGTAGGAGTCGAGCAGGTCGAGCAGCGGCAGATAGCAACCTGCCATCGCCTCCCACAGCCACTCCTCCCCGAAAGGCCAGGTGCCGAAGCCCTCCACGTAAGGCATATGCGTGTGCAGCACGATCGCCAGCGCGCCGCGCTCGCGAACGCCCGGCCGGCTGCTCACGGCCGGCAGACCGCCACGAAGTCGAGCGCCTCCTCGAGGTCCGCCCGGCCCCGAGGCCGCAGCGCGAAGTCGCTGGCGGCGATCGCCGGGGTAAAGCGATCGTAGAAGCGGGCCGTCAAACCGAGACGCTTATGCACCGAATCCCAGCCCGCCCGTAGCGCCAGCTCGTGGACCTTCAGCTTGCGCGCATGGAACAGCCCGAACAGCTGGACCGAGCCGAAAGTCGCCCTACACAGGCGCTCGAACTCCTCGGCCCTGTACTCGTGGACGTGCCAAGGGTTGTCCGAGCGCTCGGCGCCCGCCGGAGCGAGCGTGAGCACGTTCGGCGTCGACACGTACACCCAACCGCCGGAGCCCGCGCGACCCGCGGCGCCCTCCCGGTCCGGAGTCGGCCCGGCCTCTGCGGAGACCAGCGCCCGGAAATGCTCCAGAACCGCGCCCGGGTCCTGCAGGTGCTCGATCGTCTGCAAGAACACGACCGCGTCGGCCGCATTTTCGTAGGTCTCGACCAGGTCGCGCTCGAAGCTCAGGTTCGGCCTGCGGTAGCGCAATCGCGCGTGCTCGTGTGCCTCCGGGTTGGCGTCCACGCCCACGACCTCGGCCGCCGTCCTGGCGAGCACGTCCGCGCCATAGCCCTCGCCGCAGGCCATGTCGATCACCCGCAGCCCGCCGACCCGCGCCCTTATCCACTCATATACGGCCAGATGCCTACGAAACCAGTAGTTCTCGGCCGGCACGTCCGGCAGCGTCCGCTCACCGGTCAGCGCCAGCGGCGGCACGCCCGGCGGCTGGTCGCGCTGCTCGTACACACGCTTGGTCTCGGAGGCGACCACGGCGGGCGAGTATACGGTCGCCGGTCGCGGCCAGGGTCCCGGCCGTGCGCGGCCAAGGCCCCAACCGTGCGACGCCAAGGCCCCGGCCGTGCGACGCCAAGGCCCCGGCCGCGCGATGCCAAGGCCCCGGCCGGCTCGCTACTGTCTCGCCGGTGCCCGTCGAACGCCGCCCTTCGCGAACGACTCTGGCTGTGTTCGGCGCGCTCGCCGCGACGCTCGTCGTCGTCCTGGCAGGCTGCGGCAAGGCCGCGCACTCGCCCCAGAGTGCGGCAGGCGGTGTCGAAACGGTCCTCGTGCGCACCGGCGCCGCCGGGACGCCAGCCACCGCGACGCGCAACACGACGCGCCTGGGCGGCTCGAACCCGGTCGCGGACGCCGCCGCCGTCGCACGGGCCGCCTACCCGGGTCCGACCGCCAAGACGAGACCTCAGGCCGTCGTGCTCGTCGACGCCGGCGACTGGCCGGCGGCGCTAGCCGCATCCTCGCTGGCCAGCTCGCCGCTGGGAGCGCCGCTGCTCTACGAGGAAGGCGCCCGCCTGCCCCAGCTCAGCGAACAGGCGCTGCACGCGCTTTCGCCGACCGGCGCAAAGTCGCTCGGCGGGGCGCAGCTGATCTTGCTCGGCCCTTCGGTGCAGGCTCCCGCCGGCTACCGGGCCCAGGGCACCGGCGCGACGGGCGCCTACGCGCTGGCGGCATCCGTTGCCAAGCTGCTGGCGATCGTTCACGGCTCGGCGCCACACCAGGCAATCGTCGCGAACGCCGCCGGACCGCCCGCGCTGGCGATGCCGGCGGCCGGTCTGGCCGCGCAGAGCGGGGCGCCGATCCTGTTCGTGACGTCGGGCGGCGTCCCCCCGGCCACGGCCGCCGAGCTGCGGAGCCTCGGCCGGCCGGCGATCTATGCCGTCGGTTCGACCGCGATCGGAACTCGTACGCTGAACGAATTGGCGCGCTACGGCCCGGTCAAGCGCGCCGAGGTAAGTCCGAACGAAGACGCCACCCCAGCTGGCAACGCGATCGCGGCGGCACGCTTCTCCGACGGCTCGTTCGGCTGGGGGATCCGTGAAGCCGGGCATGGCCTCGCTTTCGCCAACGCCGACCGCCCGCTCGACGCGCCCGCCGCGGCGATCCTGTCGGCCACCGGCGACTATGCGCCCCTGCTGCTGCTCGAAGACGCCACCGGGGTTCCTTCGCCTTTGAGCCACTACCTGAGCGACATTCAACCGGCCGCGCCGCATTCCGAACCGGTCAAGGGGGTCTACAATCACGGCTGGCTGATCGGCGACGAAAGCGCGATCTCGGCGACGACCCAGGCCGAACTCGACGCCATGCTCCAGATCGTTCCCGTCTCGACACCCTCTTCGGAATCTTCTAGCCTGCCCGTCGAATGATCTTTCTCCGACGCCTCTTTGCCGGCCGAGTGACCCTCTCCAGCCCCGCGCCAAGGCGGCGGCAGGCATGAGCCAGACCGAGGACCCGGAGCTGCTGCGCAAGGAGCAGGCCAACGAGGTGACCGTCGAGGATGTGCGCCGTTTGATGGGAGCCTCCACCCCACACTTCGCGATGCAGTTGGGCAACCGCATCGCAAAACTGATCGCGGGGCTGCCGAGCGACGATCCGGCGCGTCTGGAAGGCGAACGCGAGATCGGCCGGCTGGAACGGCTAGGCCGCGAGGGCGAGCTGCGCGGCGAGGCGGCCCATACGGGCGAGCGGCCGATGCCCTCGCTCGCGACCGGCTCCGGCGACTAGCCGCCGGAGCCGATGCCACGGCGTCCGACCGGCGACCCGAGGCGACACCGAGCCGGAGGCGTTCCCGTTGCGGCACCGTGCGCTGCCGCCGCCACGCCCGTCACGGCGGCGAGCGCGGAGCCGGTCCGGGGAGCGGACGCCATCGCCGCGGCCATGGGTCTTCTCCCTGCGATAATCGGGACCCATGGCGAAACGGCATTTCGTGAAGTACACGTTCCTGAAGGTCGACCCCGCCTGGCGGCGCCTGGACTCGGCCGCTCGCGAACAGGACAAGCGCGAGCTGATGGCCGCCTGCGAAGACTTCGCCGACGGCCACCTCCTGCAGGCCTTCTCTCTGATGGGCACCCGCGGCGACGCCGAGCTGCTCTTGATCGCCGAGGCCGAGAACCTGGAGCGCATCCACGAGCTGCACGTCGTCATGGCCCAGAGCGGCTTGATGAAGTGGGCCGAGATCCCGTACTCGTTCCTTGGCATGCGCAAGTCCTCGGAATACTCCGAAGACGAGCGCCACAAGCCGCGCGAATTCGAGGGCAAGTACGTCTTCGTCTATCCGTTCGTCAAGTCCCGCGAGTGGTACGGCCTGCCCGCCGACGAGCGCTGGCGAATCATGCAGGGCCATATCCAGGTCGGCCGCGAATACCCGACCGTCGACAACCACACGACCTACTCGTTCGGACTCGACGACCAGGAGTTCGTCGTCGCCTTCGACACCGACGACGTCGGCACGTTCCTGGACCTCGTCCAGCGCCTGCGCACGACCGAGGCGTCCAAGTACACGGTCCGCGACACGCCCTCGTTCACGTGCATCCGGATGTCCTTGGAGCGCGCCCTGAACGCGCTCGACGGCGAGCCGATCGCCGTCCATGCGCTGAGCGCGACCTCGCTGGGCGCGACCTCGCTGAGCGCGACCTGAGCCGCCAGTCCCGGAACCGACGAGCGTGCCCGCCGCCGCCAAAGCTCCACGCCGCCGCCCCGGCCCGCGCGCCGGCGTCGCCCACCTCAAGCGCTCGGACCCGGTGCTCGCGGGCATCATCGAAGCCGTCGGCCGGCTGCCGGCTTCGCGCGAGGGCAGGCCGGCTCTCGACGATCACTACGGCGCCCTGGTGCGCTCGATCGTCAACCAGCAGCTCTCGGTCCTTGCCGCGCGCGCGATCTACGGGCGCCTGACCGACCGTTTCGGCGGCAGACCCCCAACGCCGGCCGAGATCCTGGCGCAGGAGCCCGAAGAGCTGCGGACCGCCGTCGGCCTCTCGCGCGCCAAGGTCGGCTTCCTGAGGTCCCTCGCCGAACACGTCCTCTCCGGCGAACTGGAGCTGGAGCGCCTGGACGAGCTTGACGACGAGGCGGTCATCGCCGAGCTGGTCGCCGTCAAGGGCCTCGGCGAGTGGACCTCCCACATGTTCTTGATGTTCCATCTCGAACGCCCCGACGTCCTTGCCGTCGGCGACCTCGGCATCCGCCGGGCGATCGAACGCGCGTACGGCCTGGACTCGCTGCCCGAGCCCGCCGCGATCGAGCAGCTCGCGGCCCCCTGGCGGCCGTATCGCACGCTCGCCTGCCGCTATCTGTGGCGCTCGCTCGACAACGAGCCGACGTAGACGAGCTACGCGCCTCACAGGCGCCCTACTTCTACGTCTTCCTTTTTGCCTTGGCCTTCTTGGCGGCCTTCTTGGGCCCGTAACGCTTGCGCGCCTGTCTTTCGCAGGCCACGCGCTTGTGCTTGCTGTGCCTGTACTTGGCCTTGCATGCCTTCATCGCCTTCGTCAAGAGCTGTGCCCTGGTCAGCGCCGCCTTGGCGCCGCAACCAAGGATCGCGACGTTCGTCGTCTTGCTGCTGAACGCACCATCCTGGCCGGTGATTTCGGTTGGAATCGAAAGCGTCTGCTTACAGAGGCTGAAGTGTTGGCTTTCGGGCACGTTCGGGGTCAGCACCGAGTGCGGCCCGGCCGGGAAGACCGATTCGAACCTGGTGAAGGGCGCGTCGGGCAGCGCTTCGAAGCGCGAGTAGGTGATCCCGTTCTTGATCTGGGTCTTGCCGTCGAGCAAAATTTCGATGCCGTCGCCTTTCAGGACGAACTCGATGTCCGGGAAGGCGGCGCCACCGTGAGAGACCAGGTAGGCCCTGCCCGCGAGCGGTTCCTTGAACACAGGTGTGCTCACTGTGCCTTGCCCGATCACCGAGCCTTCGCCACAGCCGGCCGGATCGCTGTTGAAGACCGCTTCGGGGCATGCTTTCTGGAGCGTCGTCAGGCGCGAGGACAGCAGCTTTGGGATCGTCAAGTCGACCTTCCTGATGTTCGCCTGTCCGAGTCCTTGCGATTGCACGGTGACGCTGAACGTGGTCCCGCCGGATTTGCTGCCGTGCCCCACGACCGAGGCTGTCAGCTTCGGTTCGAACGGCAGCGCCGAGCAGTTGACGACCCCGAACGGAGACGACGGTTCGGCGATCGCGCCTTCGTCTCCCGTCAACCTCCCGGTGACCGACATCAGGTTGCAGTTGGTCGGATCGAACATGAATTCCGGACGGTCGATCGTCACGTACAGCTGTTTCAGCTGTACCGGCACGCCCTTCAGGATCGTCGGCAGGACTTCGCCTCTCGGGCCCGGGTCGGTGGTGACCGTCACGGCCGCCGTTTCCCGGTTCACTTCGATCCGCGACCTCACGTTGACAACGCCCAATTCGAACGGGCCGGCGTGCGCGCGCGTGGAGACCAACAGGCCATACGGCGCACCGTCGTAGCCGCTCGTCAGGTACACGTCGCCGTTCAGCGTGACGGGATCCGGACCGAGGCCCGAGCCGGTGCTCGCTTTGCCGATCAAGCTTTCCGCCCCACACGCCCATTCCTGCCCTGTCGGCGGTTCCTGACAGGGCGTGACCTTGGCGATCAGGGCCGCTAGCCCCGGCGGCAGTTTCACCGTCACGCCCGCCAGAGCCTGATCGCCGTCCGGGCGTTCGACCGTGACCTCGAACGACGTGAAACCACCCGCTCGACTGTCGGTGCTGCCCGCCTGCAGCGCGGGTCCGAACGGCAGCGGCCCCTGGGTCTGGCAGAGACCGCCGTTCGGTCCCGATTCCGGTGTAAAGCTCGAAGATCGCTGCGCAGCCTGCCCGCCGGACCACGGCGTAAACGATGCGTTCGTTTCATAGCTCTTGCAGTACGCCTGCGTGGCGAGCGTGGCCCTGGGACCGTCGAAGAGATGCAGTTCGAGCGTCTCGAACGGCAGCGGCGGCGTGTTCTTGAAGACCGAGATCAGCCGGCCGCTCGGGCCGATCTGGATTTCGCCCGCCAGCTTGACGCGCACACCCGAGACCGGATCTTCGGCGACGACGTACATCACCAGCGGCGAGGTAAACGGATCGGTGTCCTGTTCGCCGATGTACACGAAACCCTTCAGTTCGTTTTCCAAGAGCGGGCTGTCGATCGCTACTTCGCCGACCTTGGAGGCGTCCGGGCAGGTGACCGGCCCGGACGTGAAGTGATCGTTTTCAAGCTGGGCCGCTTCCCCGAGGCCCTGTTCGAAGCCGTCGAAGCCGGCTGCTTCCAGCCCGGGGGTCCCGTTCCGTCCCGCCGCCGAGCACGTCGCCAAGCCTCCGGCCGCGCCCGGGTTGGCCTGCATGCCTTCCGGCAGCGTCACCGTCGTTTCCTTCAGATCCGCCTCGGCCAGCCCGTTCGCCGCCAGTGTCGTCGCCTGCGGGAGCGCCATTTCCACTTTCAGGCCGGTCGGCGTGCTCGCCGTGCTCCGGTCAGGCTTGACGAGCATCGAGGGTTCGAACGGAAGCCGGTTGCAGCCTTCGAGGCTCTGGCTGGAAGGCGGTTCGACAGCCGGCTGCATGACCGCTCCCGGCTGCCAGGCCTGGACCTGCACCGAGGTCGTCAGCGGCTGCTTAC
>DATJWI010000213.1:0-2185 GCA_035501375.1 Solirubrobacteraceae bacterium | reverse complement strand
ATGCACTCCCAGAAGCCGGCATGCCTGTAGGCGCGTAGCTGGCCGGCGCCGGCCAGCTCCCGCAGCGGCTCGCGCTCGAGCACAGAATCCTCGCGCAGAAACTCGAACACGGGCGGCTCGAAGCAAAAGAAGCCGCCGTTGATCCAGTGCTCGGAGCGCGGCTTCTCCTGAAAGCCGAGCACGCGATCGTCGCCGTCGAGCTCGGCCACGCCGAACTGCAGCTCCGGGCGCACGACCGTGACGCTGGCGCACGCGCCGTGACCCGCATGGAAGGCCAGCAGCGCCGACAGGTCGAGATCCGCGAGACCGTCGGCGTAGGTCGCGCAGAACGTGGCCTCCGAAAGCCGGGGCTCCAGGAGCTTGATGCGCCCTCCGGTCGGCGTGTCGGCGCCGGTGTCGACACACTCGACCGACACTCCCTCGGGCCATGCCCGCGCGCGCGCGTAGTCCTCGATCAGAGAACCCTTGTAGCCGGTCGCCAGCACGAACCGCTCGAAGCCCTGGGCCGCGTACAGCTCGATCACGTGGCCGACGATCGGCTCGCCACCGATCTCGACGAGCGGCTTCGGAATCTCGCGCGTGTGCTCCTGCAGGCGAGTTCCGCGCCCGCCGCAGAGAATCGCCACGGGAGGGCGCATGCCCTTCCGACCTTCAGCCGGCAACGCGCTCCAGCACCTCAGCCGGGGCGTCGAAGTTGGCGTGGACCTCGCCGACGTCGTCGCTCTCTTCAAGCGCCTCGATCAGACGCATCAGCTTGGCGGCCTGGTCCTCGTCGATCGGCACGACGCTGGAAGGCCGGTAGGCCAGCTCGGCCGACTCGATCGCGATCCCGGCCTGCTCCAGGGCACCGAGAACGCTCGCATAGTCGGTTGGCCCGGTCACGATCTCCAAAAGGCCGTCGTCCTCGGCGGCGATGTCCTCGGCGCCCGCCTCCACCGCGACCATCAGGTCGTCTTCCCCATGTTTCGAGGAATCGACCGTGATCGTGCCCTTCTTCTCGAACAGGTAAGCGACCGAACCGGGCTCGCCCAGGTTGCCGCCGTGCTTGGAGAAGGCATGGCGCACGTCTGCGCCCGTCCGGTTGCGATTGTCGGTGACGGCCTCTACCAGGATCGCCACCCCGCCCGGCCCATACCCCTCGTAGAGGACGGTCTCGAGGGCTGCCTCGCCGTCGCCGCCGGCGCCGGTGCCCTTGGCGATCGCCCTTTCGATGTTGTCCTTCGGCATCGAAGCCAGTTTCGCCTTGCGGATCGCGTTCTCGAGCGTCGCGTTGGCGTCCGGATCCCCGCCGCCGTCGCGCGCGGCGACCGTGATCGCGCGCGCCAGCTTCGTGAACTGCTGGCCCCGCCGCGAGTCGACGATCGCCTTCTTGTGCTTGATCGAGGCCCACTTCGAGTGTCCTGACATGCGATAAGAATACTTCCGCGGAGCATCCCGCCCCGCGTCCTGACCACGACGGACGGCTTCCAACCGTCCGTGACCGCCGGACCTGACGGTCCGGCTACGATGCCGAGCGCGATGACGCAGATCGACCCATCCATCTTCAAGGCCTACGACATCCGCGGCCTGTACGGCTCCCAGATCGACGGCGACGCGGCCGAGGCGATCGGCCGCGCATTCGCCAAAGTGCTGGCCCGGCTGCGCAGCAAGGACGTCCAGGAGCTGACGGTCGGCCTCGGCCGGGACATGCGGCTGACGGCCCCCGAGTTGGCGGCCAGGTACCGGATCGGACTGCTCGAGGAGGGCGCGAACGTGATCGACGCAGGCCAGGTCGGGACCGAGATGCTCTACTACCTCGTCGGCTCGCGCAACCTCGACGGCGGCCTGATGTGCACCGCCTCGCACAACCCGCCCGCCTATACCGGCGCGAAGCTCGTGCGCGACGGCGCGATCGCATTGTCCGGCGACGCCGGCATCCAGGACATCCGCCACGCGATCGAGGACGGCCTTGGGATCGCGCCCGGCGGCGGCAAGGCCGAAGACGTCGACATCTACACCGAGTTCCAGGAGTTCGCGCTCAAATTCATCGACATCGAGATCGTGCGCGCCCACCCAGGCCGCGAGCGACCCTTGAAGGTCGTCGTTGACGGCGGCAACGGCATGGCCGGGCCGATGGTCGGGCCGCTGCTGGAGGGCCTCGGCCTGGAGCTGATCGAGACCTATTGGCAGCCGGACGGCACCTTCC
>DATJWI010000212.1:0-18171 GCA_035501375.1 Solirubrobacteraceae bacterium | reverse complement strand
AGCCCGCTGGCAGGTCAGCTTCTTCAGCAAAGGAGGGACCAGGGAGATCGGCCAGGCGATCATCGCCGACGAGGACGGAAAGGTGCTCGAACAGTGGACCGGCTGGCAGGTGGCCTGGTCGATGGCGCGCGGCTATCCGGGGGCGTTCGGGCGTCATGTCGACGCGCTCTACATCTGGCTGCCGCTGTGCCTGCTCTTCCTGCTGCCGTTCGCCAGGCCGCCTTTTACCTTGCTGCACCTGGACCTCTTGGTCCTGCTGTCGTTCTCGGTGTCCTTGGCGTTCTTCAACCACGCCCATATCGGGGCGTCGGTGCCGCTGGCCTATCCGCCCCTGATCTACCTGCTGGCGCGCATGCTCTGGCTCTTGCGGCGCACGGGCCCGGGCGCGCGCGCGGGCGGGAGGGCGGATAGGGGGGCGCGTGGACACGCAGGCGCGCATGCGGACGGGCAGGCCGGCAGGCGAGCGGGCGGCCAATCCGAACCCAAGCCTGTGCGCCTGCTCGTGCCGGTGCCGTGGCTGGCGCTCGGCGTGATGTTCCTGATCGGCTTCAGGGTCGCTCTGAACGTGACCGACTCGAACGTGATCGATGTCGGCTATTCCGGGGTGATCGGCGCGCAGAAGGTCGTCCACGGCGACCGCCTCTACGGGGGCTGGCCGTCGGACAACGAACACGGCGACACCTACGGACCGGTCGCCTACGAGTCGTATGTGCCGTTCGAGCAGGTCTTCGGCTGGAGCGGCACCTGGGACGATCTGCCGGCCGCGCACGCGGCGGCCATCTTCTTCGACCTGCTGGCCTTGGCTTTGCTGTTCTGGCTCGGCCTGAAACTGAGGGGGCCGACGCTGGGGGTGCTGCTCGCCTACGCCTGGGCCTCTTACCCGTTCACGTTGTTCGCTTTGGAGTCGAACTCGAACGACACGCTCGTGGCGGTCTTCGTATTGGCGGCGCTGCTGTGCGCCAGCTCGACGCCGGCGCGGATGGCCGGGCGGGCCGGGTCGGGCGTGTTTGCGGCGCTGGCCGGTCTGACCAAGCTCGCGCCCCTGGCCTTGGCGCCGGTCCTGGCCACCCACGGAACGTTCGGTGCGGGGGCCGCCCAGGCCGGGACGGACGGCGCGGGGATGGCCGGTCCAGGGATTGGTGACGCTGGACCAGACGGCGCCGGGGCGGTCGATGTCGCGGGCGGCGGCAGGCGGGATCGATCGCTCGTGTGGCGGTCACGCGCGCGCGGGTACGCCGCCTTTTCGATCGCATTCGCAGCGACGGCGGCCCTGGTCTTGGTCCCGGCCCTGACGCACGACTCGCTGCACGAGATCTACGTGAGGACACTCGAATACCAGGCCAACCGCGGCTCGCCGTTCTCGGTCTGGGGGCTCTACGGATGGCACACCGCGGAGACCGTCGTAGAGGCGTGCGCCATCGTGCTGGCCGTAGCGCTGGCGGTCGTCCCGCGGCGCGATGACGTGGTCGGCCTCACGGCGGCCTGCGCGGCGATCTTGATCGCGCTCCAGCTGGGAGTCGAACACTGGTTCTACCTATATATCCCTTGGTTCTTTGGACTCGCGATGCTGGTTCTATTGGATGCCCGCTTGCCCGCCCGTGCACCTGGCCACATACCCGTGCGCTTTGCGCCTGGCCAAGCGCCGTTGGGGGCCGAGCCCGGGGAGGAGCGGGCTAGCGCGGAGGCGTGGCCGGGGCCGCCGCCTTGGGGGCCGGCGCCGGCCGGGGCATCAGGACCTGCTCGATTGCGCTTGCCGAGCGCGGCCTGGCCCCGAACCTGACGAAGACGCCCATCAGCCAGGGATCATCTTCGGAGGTCTCGAACCTGATCGGCATCTGTGTCAGCAGCGACTCGATCGCCTGCTCGCGCTTGACGCCGATGACCCCGCCGCGCGCGCCGGTCATGCCGACGTCGGTGATGTAAGCGGTGCCGCCGGGCAGCACCCGCGCGTCGGCGGTCGGCACGTGTGTATGGGTGCCGACGACGGCGGTCACCCTGCCGTCGAGCAGCCAGCCGAGCGCGACCTTCTCGGAGGTCGCCTCGGCGTGCATGTCGACCAGCACGTGGTCGACGTCCGGGCCAAGCTCGCCGAGCGCGGCCTCGATCTCGGTGAAAGCGCTGCGGCCGGCCTTCAGATAGAGGTTGCCGCTGAGGTTGACCACCCCCAGGCGGACGCCGTCGCGCTCGAGCACGCAGGTGCCGTGGCCGGGCTGGATCTTCAGGAAATTGGCCGGCCTCAGGATCCGCGGCTCGGTGTCCAGGTACGGATAGATCTCGCGGCGATGGTAGGTGTGGTTGCCGAGCGTGATCGCGTCGACGCCGCCCGCGAACAGGGCCTTGGCTGCCTTCGGGGTGATCCCGAGGCCGCCGGCGACGTTCTCGCCGTTGACGATGACGAACGTCGGCCGCAAACGCTCTTTCAGTACGGGCAAACACTCGAGCAGCGTGTGCCGGCCGATGCTGCCGACCAGGTCGCCGACGAACAGGATGCCGGGGCCGGAGTCCTCCTGTGGCTCAGCCATACTTCGCCGATGATCGCGGGAGAAGTCTGATCGTGCAGCGCACCGTGGTGCCGCGATGGGTGCAGCTGGTGCTCCTGCCGATCTCGCTGCTGGCGCTGTGGGCGCTCGCCAAAGCGGCCGGGAAAGTGTTGTTGATCTTCGTGGTGGCCGCCGTCATCGCTTTGATCCTGAACCCAGTCGTCGCCTTTGTGCAGCGCCCCCGGATTCCGAGGGGCCTGGCGGTGCTGATCGTCTACCTCGCATTCTTCATGACCTTGGTCGGGCTCGGCTTTCTGCTGGCCAACCCGATCGCAAACCAGGTCCGCACGTTTACCGACAACCTGCCCCACATCATCAACGAAGCCAACAAACAGATCGAATCGGCGCAGAACGAACTGGACAAACACGGCATCCATTTGCACCTCGTCAAGCAGGGGAAAACTGCTCTGCAGAGCATCGAGCAGAAAGTCTCTAAGAGCTCTGGCCAGATCGCCTCTTCGGCCGGCGGCCTGTTGACAGAAGCGGCCGGCGCGATCTTCGACCTGATCCTGGTCCTGGTCCTGAGCGTCTACATGCTGATCTACGGCCAGAGCATCGGCGCGCTCGTACGCCGAGCGATGCCGTCCGGCGACGGTACGCCGGCCGACGACTACCCGACGCTCGTACAGCGTGCGGTCTCCAGGTACGTCGGCGGCCAGCTCCTGTTCAGCATTCTGATGGGCGCTTCCGCCGGCTTCTCGCTGTACCTGTTCGGGGTGATCGGCATCTTCCCGGACGGCCGCAAGTACGCGCTCGCGTTCGGCGTGTTCTACGGCGTGATGGAGCTGATCCCCTATATCGGGCCGATCCTCGGGGCCCTGCCGCCCGTGCTGGTGGCCCTGTTCACCGACCCGATCGTGGCGCTGTGGGTGGCGCTGCTGTTTGTCGGGCTGCAACAGCTCGAGGGCCACGTGGTAGCGCCGCAGGTGTTCGGTCACACGCTGCGCATCAATCCGCTGCTCGTGATCTTCGCTCTGCTGCTGGGCCTTCAGCTGCACGGGATCGTCGGCGCGCTCGTGGCGCTGCCGATCCTCGCGATCCTGCGCGAGACCGCGGTCTTCCTCGGCCGCCATGTGGAACTGGAACCCTGGAAGCGGGATTCGAGCGGGCTGCTGTGAATTCTGGAGAGGCCGGGGGAATTCGCGCGGGGACCGGCGCGGGCGGATCGAACGGCGGCGATGGTGGTGGCGTCGGCAGTCTTGTCGAGCAGGCCGCGCAGCCGCTGCTCGTCGCGGAAGGGCTGACCAAGCGCTACGGCGAGCGCGACGCGCTGAGGGCCGTTTCGTTCGAGGTCGGCGAAGGCGAGCTGGTCGCGATCGTCGGCCCGAACGGCGCCGGCAAGACGACGCTTTTGTCGATCCTCGCGGGCGTGCAGCCGGCCAGCGCCGGCGAGGTCTCGGGCCCAGGCGTCGGCGCGGCCCTGGGCTGGGCGCCACAGCAGGGCGCCGTCTACTCGAAGCTGACGGTCGCCGAGAACCTGCGGCTGTTCGCGCGGCTGGCCGATGTCGCCGACGTGGAGGCGGCGGTCGAGGCGATGCTCGATCAGACCGATCTGCGCGCGCGCGCGAACGAGCGCGTGGAGCGCCTGTCGGGGGGCAACCGTCAGCGGGTGAACGTCGCCCTTGCATTGATCGGCGATCCGCCGGCGCTGGCGCTCGACGAGCCGACCTCCGCGCTTGATCCTGGCCAGCGCCAGCGCCTCTGGGAGTTCGTCGGCGACTTGGCCCGGTCCGGCACGGCCGTCCTGTTCTCGACGCACCATCTCGGCGAGGTCCGCTCTTACGCCACCAGGGCGATCGTCCTGGCCGACGGCGAGCTGCTGTTCGACGGCACCCCCGACGAGTTGGTGGCAGAGGCCGGCGGCCCGGCCAACTTCGAGGCAGCGTTCGTCTCTTACCTAAAGGTCAGAGGGCACTGACTGAACATGCGCTGGCTGTTGGCCAAGGACCTGAGGATCCTGGGACGCTCGCGCCTCTTGGTCGGCGTGCTCGTCCTCTACCCGATCGCGATCTCCCTCCTGATCGGCCTGGCGATCTCGAGGAGCCCGGGCAAGCCGAAGGTCGCGATCGTCAACGAAACGCCGCCCGGCCAGACCGTCCACGTCGGCGGCCAGAACGTCCAGGTAGACCAATATGTGGCAGAGCTGTTCGACCAGGTCACGCCCGTGGCCGCGAGCTCGCGGGCGCAGGCGATCGCCGAGATCAAGTCCGGCAAGGCCCTGGCCGCGGTCGTGATCCCGAGGGACATCGTCGCGCGCGTCTCCTCCGGGACCAAGGGCGCCGTGGAAGTGCTCTACAACGGCAACGCCATCGAGCAGTCGGTCGTGCAATCGGAGCTGAACTCGGCCCTGGCCCAGGCGAACCTGCAGTTCTCCGAACAGATCCAGCGCGCCGCCGCCCAGGCGATCGGGTCGTTGCTCGGCGGTGGCGAAGGCGCGAACGTGCTCGGCGCTCCCGCGAACCTGATCGGCCTGAAGGAAATCCCGGGACAGTTGCGCGCCACGATCGCCAAGCTGCCGGGCGGCCCCGAGCGCGAAAAGCTCGTCCGAATCGAGCGGTTCGCCGAATTCGCGGCCCAGAACCTGGGCCTCGCCAGGGGCGTGCTGTCCACGATCGGCCAGCCGATCCAGGTCTCGAGCACGGCGATCGAGGGCCGGCGCACGCCCCTGAACACGTTCGCGGTCGTGGTCGCCGTCAGCGTGTCCTTGATGTTCGTCTGCGTGCTCCTTGCCGCCGGGGGACTGGCCTTGGAGCGCGAAGAGCACACGCTCGCACGCCTTCTCCGCGGGACGATCGCCCGCGACGGCCTGCTCGCCGAGAAGCTGTTCCTGGCGGCGGCCTGCTCGTTCGTGCTGGCCCTGGCGATGCTCGCCGGGATCGGAGCGTTCGTGCCCCTGGAGTGGTCGCGCGTCGGTCGGTGGCTGTTGGCGCTCGCGTTCGGCGCGCTCGCGTTCGGCGCGCTCGGTATCGCGATCGGAGCCCTGGCGCGCGAGGTCAGGGCCGCTTCGCTCCTGGCTTTCGGGCTGTCGCTGCCGCTCGCTTTCCTGGCGCTCGTGCCGGCTGGCTCGGTGGCGAGCGGTGTGTATGACGTGGTCGCTGTGATCTCGTTCGTATTCCCATTCAAGCCCGCCTTGCAGGCGCTCGACGCCGCGGTCAACGGCGCATCCCCCGGCCTGGCCGTCTCGATCGCCCATCTCGCCGGCCTGACGCTCCTGTTCGGCTTGCTCGCGCGCGTCGGGCTGCGGCGGCTGGAGTAACCTCAGGGGCGATGGCTTTTCCGACCACGCGGATGCGCAGGCTGCGGGCGAGCGCCGGTCTGCGGGGGCTTGTACGCGAGACCGGCCTGCGTCCCGGCCAGCTCGTGCTGCCGCTGTTCGTCGCGCAGGATGGCGCCGCGCCTGCGCCCGCGGGAGCGCCCGACGGCCTGGCGGTCAGCGGTGCGGCGGTCGGCGGCGCGACGGCAGGTGGCCAGTCCGCGACCGGCGGGGCGTCCGGCGTGGCCCTGCCGGCGCTCGAGCGCCTGTCCATTTCGGACGCCGTCGCGCGCGCGCGCGAAGCGGGCGAGCTGGGTCTCGGCGGGGTGCTGCTGTTCGGCGTGCCCTCCCACAAGGACCCCGAGGGCACTGGCGCCTACGACGAGGACGGCGTTGTCCAGCTGGCGGTCCAAGCCATCAAGCAGGCCCTGCCGGACGGCCCGCTCGTGATCACCGACGTATGTCTGTGCGAGTACACCGACCATGGCCACTGCGGCGTCGTTCGCGAGGGCGGCCTCATCGACAACGACGCCACGCTCGAGCTGCTCGCGCGCACGGCCGTCAGCCATGCCAGGGCCGGCGCCGATCTGGTGGCGCCCTCGGACATGATGGACGGCCGCGTCGGCGTTCTGCGCGCTGAGCTGGACGCCGAGGGCTACGCCGAGACGCCGATCCTCGCCTACTCGGCCAAGTTCGCGTCCGCGTTCTATGGCCCCTTCCGCGACGCCGCCGGCTCGGCGCCGGCCTTCGGCGACCGCAGGACCTACCAGCTCGACCCCGCCAACGGCGCCCAGGCGCTGCGCGAGGCCGTGCTCGACGCCGGCGAGGGTGCGGACATGCTGATGGTCAAGCCCGCCCTCGCCTACGGCGACTTGATCGCGGCCGTGGCCCGCGAGACCGGGCTCCCCGTGGCCGCCTACAACGTCAGCGGCGAGTACGCCATGGTCCGGGCCGCCGCCGACGCCGGGCTCCTTGACGAGCGCGAGGCGGTGCTCGAGATCCTGACCTCGCTCGCCCGGGCCGGGGCCAACACGATCGTCACCTATCACGCCCTGGAGGCTGGCCGGTGGCTGGCCGAGCAACACGTCGGGGCACGCGCCGGGACGGGACCGCGATGAGCGGCGACGGTGTCATCGCCACCGATACGGCGACGGGCCGCTCCGGGCCGAAGCTGCGCGCGCGCGCGCAGGGTGCCGCGATCCCCCTGGACGACGTCGACCGGCGCCTCTTGAACCTGATGCAAGGCTCGTTCCCGATCGACCCTCGCCCGTACGCCCACGTCGCCGAGCGCGCCGGCCTCGGCGAAGACGAGGTCTTGGCCAAGGTCGAGCACCTGCTCGAAGCGCGCATCATCAGGCAGGTCACGCCGATCTTCGACACGAGAGCCTTGGGCTACTCCTCGATGCTGGTCGCGGCCAAGGTCGACCCCGAGCACCCGCACCGGGCCGCCCAGGTCATCAACGCGCACCCTGGCGTCTCCCACAACTATTTGCGCAACCACGACTTCAACCTGTGGTTCACGATCGCCACCGAGCCTGACTCCGAACTCGGCTTGGACGGGACCTTGGAGGTGCTCGCGCGCGAGGCCGGCGCCGAGTCGGTCAGGCAGCTGCCGACCCTCAAGCTGTTCAAGATCAGGATGGACCTCGAGATGGAGGGCGACACCGAGGCTCTGGCCAAATCCGCCGAGGTCGCCGAGCCGGTCGAGCTCGATCCCCAGCCATACGACGACTTCGACGTCGCGGTCATCAGAGCCCTGCAGGGCGACATGCCGGTCGTCTCCGAACCGTACGCGCCGGCGGCGGCCGACCTGGGCATCGGCCAGCAGCGCCTGCTCGACCACCTGGCCGGGATGCAGGAGCGAGGGCTGTTGCGGCGCGTCGCGGCGATCCTCTATCACCGCCGGGCCGGCTTCTCGGCCAACGGCATGGGCGTCTGGAAGGTCCCCGACGAACAAATCCTCGACATCGGTCGCCGCATGGCCGCGGTGCGCGGCATCTCCCACTGCTACCAGCGCCCGACATACGAAGACTGGCCCTACTCGGTCTTCACGATGGCCCACGGTCGCTCCAAGGACGAGTGCGACGCGATCCTCGACTCGATCGCGTCGATGACCGGGATCTCGGAGCGCGCGACCCTCTACAGCTCGACCGAGTTCAAGAAGATCAGGCTGCTCTACTTCACCGACGAGTTCAAGGCCTGGGAGCGCGAACATGGGGCGTAGGCCGGCGGGGCGTCCGGTCCCGCTTCTCGACCTTGCCGGAGTGTCTCCAGCCGCCCCTGCCCGGTCTCCAGCCGCCCTTGACCGGCCGGGCCTCGCTCGGCCTTCAATGGAGGGACGTCGCGCGGCCCTCGATCGTTCGCGGTGACCGCAGCGCTGACGGGCACCAGGTCGGCCGGGCTCTACCGGCGCGCGCTGGAGGTCCTGCCCGGGGGGGTCAACTCACCCGTTCGCGCGATGAAGGCGATCGGCCGCGACCCCGTGTTCGTGGCGCGCGGCGAGGGCGCCGAACTGGTCGACGTCGACAACAACCGCTACGTCGACTACGTCTGCTCGTGGGGCCCTCTGATCCACGGCCACGCCCACCAGGACGTGCTCGCCGCGATCGTACGGGCGGCCGAGCGCGGCACGAGCTTCGGAGCGCCGACGCCGGGCGAGGTCGACCTGGCGGAAGAGGTCGCCAGGCGGATGCCGAGCGTCGAGATGCTGCGCATGACCTCCTCCGGCACCGAGGCCGCGATGACCGCGCTGCGTTTGGCTCGGGCCGCCACCGGCCGCGAGAAGGTGCTCAAGTTCGAGGGCGCCTATCACGGCCACGTCGACGGCCTTCTGGCTCAGGCTGGCTCGGGTCTTGCGACCCAGGCCCTGCCTGCCAGCCCTGGAGTGCCCGCGACCGCCGCCGCCCAGACGGTGCTCGTGCCCTGGAACGATCCGGAAGCCCTGATCGAGGCCACCGAGGCGCACGACTTGGCCGCGATCGTCGCCGAGCCGCTGCCGGCCAACATGGGCTTGGTTGCGCCGCGGCCCGGGTTCTTGGAGCTGCTGCGCACGCGCGCGCGCGCCACCGGCGCGCTGCTCGTGCTCGACGAGGTCATCTCCGGCTTTCGCGTCGCCCGAGGCGGCGCCCAGGAGCTGTTCGGGGCGAGCGCCGACCTGACGATCCTCGGCAAGGTTCTCGGCGGAGGCCTGCCCGCCGCCGCGCTCGGCGGCAAGGCCGACCTGATGAACATGCTCGCCCCGGCCGGCCCGGTCTATCAAGCCGGCACCCTGTCCGGGAATCCCCTTGCGGTCGCCGCCGGCCTGGCGACGCTGGAGCTACTGGACGACTCCGCATACGCGCGGCTGGCGGAGATCACCGGGCGCCTGGCGGACGGCCTGCGCGACGCGGCCCGCGGCACGCGAGCATCGCCCAGCGGAGGCAGCGGCGGCAGCAGCAGCGAGGACCATCGCAATGGTGACCGCGAGGACGGCGAGGGCCACCGCAGTGGTGACCGCGAAGACGGCCATTCGATTCAGGTCGTGAGCGTTCCCGGCCTCGTAACCGTGTTCTTCAGCGCCAAGCCGGTGAGCTCGTTCGCGGATGCCCAGGCGTGCGACCTGGACGCCTACGGGGCCTTTAGCCGGGAGCTGCTCGCCCGCGGCGTCTATCCACCTCCGTCACAGTTCGAGGCCTGGTTCCCTTCGCTGGCCCACACCGACGAGCAGATCGGGCGCACCGTCGAGGCCGCGACGGCGGCGTTTGCGGCGCTTGCGGAACCGCAGAGCCCGGAGGCCCGAGCATGACGGGAACCACAAACATGACGGACGGCGCCGCAGGCACGCCGGAGCCCGGTGTCAGCGCCCTCGAACGCCTTGCCGACCTGTTGAGCGAGCAGGGCGGGCTGATGGCGACGCTCCTCGTCGGCGTCGCCTCTGCCAACGGTGCGCGGGACGCGAGCACCAGGAGCGTCGCCACCCCCGATGGATCCGCTCAGACCGCCGTCGCCGAAGGGCCGGCCCAGATCGCCGCCGCCGGCCCGCGCGCGCGCAGGGCGCCGGCCGAATACGAGCTTTTGGTCGAGGCGATCTACGAGGGCTACCTCCTGCACAACGGCAGCCCCAGGCTGCTCGATCCGCCCGAGGCCGACCTCGGGCTGCTCGCCGGCGATCGCCTTTACGCGCTCGGCTTGGCAAGGCTGGTCGAGCTCGGCGACGTCGAGGCTGTGGCCGAGCTGGCCGACACGATCACATTGAGCGCGCTCGCCCAGGCCTCTGGCGACGAGGACCTGGCGGGCGCCGTGTGGGTGGCCGGGGCGCGGGCCGTCGGCTGGGGATCGAGCCCGCAGCACCGCCATGCCAAGGAGTTGACCCTGGCGGGCTCTCCCGAGGCGATCGAGGCGATGCGCACAAGTGCCGGGGGCGTCGCGGCGCCGCGCTGAAACGCGCCTCGATATTGTTCGCTTCCGATGGCCGAACGTCACGTGACCCACAAGTCCAAGTACACCCTCGACCGGGGCATGCCCGGCGCTTTCGAGGGGGAGACCGTCACACGGCGGCGCTTCATGGTCGTCGGCGGCCAGGCGGCCGGCGGTGTCGCCGCTGCCGCGTTCCTGCTGCCCGCGCTCGGGTTCGCCGTCGGCCCGATCTTCAAAAGCACGCCCCACCGCTGGGAAAGCGTAGGCCCCGAGGACCTCTTCAACGAATTCAACTACGTGCCTGTCGTCCTCACGGTCAACCCCGAAATCGGCGAGGCCGGCAAGACGACCGCGTACGTGCGCAAGTTCAACGCGGCGCTCGACACCGATCCGTACGACAAGGGCACTCTCTATATCGCGATCTCCAGCCGCTGCGCACATCTCGGCTGCCCGGTCCGCTGGGTCGACGCCGCCGAGCGTTTCATCTGCCCGTGCCACGGCGGCGTCTACGACCTGCTCGGCCGGCGCGTCGGCGGCCCGCCGGTCAGGCCGCTCGACCGCTTCTACACCAGGGTCAACGCCGCCAGCGAAGTCGAACTGGGGCCGCGCTTCTCGGTCAACAGCGAGCTGCGCCGCTTCTCGCCCCGCGATCCCGGCGAGCCCCTGGACGGCGTCGGCCAGTACATGTACCCGTCAAGACCAGGCGCCCAGAAACTGTAGGACGCAATGCCCAAGCTCCCCAAAGCTCCTCCGATGCCAAGCGCCCTGCAGGCTCCGCCCAAACGCCCGGGTGAGCCGAAGACGACCCCTGTCGACCAGGCCGCCGAAGCCGGCACGAGCTTCGTCGGCTGGATCGACGAGCGCACGTCCTTGACCGGCGCGGCGCGCTGGCTGATGTTCAGGAAGGTGCCAAGAGGCACCAACTGGTTCTATACGCTCGGCTCGGCCACCATGTTCGCGTTCCTGTCGCAGGCCGTCACAGGAGTCTTCTTGGCGATGTACTACCGTCCAGACGCCTCTGGCGGCGCCTACGAATCGATCAGGCACGTCACCAACGAAGTCTTCCTCGGCCAGTTCGTCCGCGGTATGCACAAGTGGGGATCGTCCGTGATGGTGATCTTGGTGTTCCTGCACATGGGCAGGACTTTCTTCTTCGGCGCCTACAAGTACCCGCGCGAGCTGAACTGGGTGATCGGCGTCGTCCTGTTGATCCTGACGATGACGATGTCGTTCACCGGCTACCTCTTGCCATTCGATCAGCGCGCCTACTGGGCGACGATCGTCGGCGTCAACATCAACGGCACCGGCCCCCTGATCGGCCCCTACCTGAGCGACTTCCTGAGAGGCGGGCCCGAATTCGGGGCGACCACGCTGTCGCGCTTCTACTCGATCCACATGCTGCTCGTACCCGGGCTGATCGCCGCCTTGATCGGCGCGCACCTGTACCTCGTGGCCAAGCTCGGCACGACCGCGCCGCCATGGATCAAAGCCGAGCAGAGCCCCGACCTGCGTGAGGCGGAGGCGTGAACCGGGGGCAAAAGGAGGAGTACCTGCGCGAGTACTCGATCCTGAAGTCCGAAGGCAAGCCGTTCTTCCCGTATGCGGTCGCCAAGGACGCCGCGATGGCGTGCGTAGTGATGGCCGTGATCATCACGATGTCGCTCGTGCTCGGGGCCGAGCTCGGCTCCAAGGCCAACCCGACGACGACGACCTACGTGCCGCGGCCGGAGTGGTACTTCTTCTTCCTGTTCGAGCTTCTGCGTGTGATCAAGCCGCCGAGCCTGGTCCCCTTGGCGACGATCGGCGTCCCCACGATCGGCATGATCCTGCTGTTCCTGCTGCCGTTCTACGATCGCGGTCCCGAGCGCCGGCCCGAGCGCCGTCCGGTCGCGACGCTGACCGGACTGTTCGTGATCGGCGCGATGGCGCTGTTGACCTACGAGGGCGCGAACGCCGGCTCGCCGACCGTTATCGAAATGCCGACACCCAAAGCCGTCCTGCAAGCGGGCGGCAAGACGCTGTCCGAATATGAAGCCGGCAAGCTGGTGGTCGCACAGTCGGGGTGCCTGGCATGCCACAAGATCGGCGACAACGGCAACAACGGTCCGGGGCCCGAATTGACCCATATCGCGTCCCGGCTGCCGCGCCAGGGGATCGCGCGCACACTTGTCAACCCGACGGCGCCGATGCCGTCGTTCAAGAACCTGCCTCCCCAGAAGTTCAAAGCGGCCGTCGAATTCTTGTCGCAGCTGAAGTAGCAGCGCAAACAGCTAGCCTCTCGTCAATGCTCGACGAGCCCGGCGTCTTGGAGGCAGGCCAGGTGCGCTCGATGTTCGACCGCATCGCGCGGGTCTACGACCCCCTGAACACCGCGATGACGGCTGGCCTGCATCATCGCTGGCGCACCCGCGCCGCCGACCTCGCCCGGGTCGGCCCTGGCAGCCGTGTGCTGGACGTGGCCAGCGGTACCGGCGATCTGGCGATCGAGCTGAGCCGAAGGGTCGGCCCGGAAGGGGAGGTCCTCGGCTGCGACTTCTCCGAGCGGATGCTGGAACTGGCGCGCGCCAAGGTCGAGCGCGCCGGCTCGGCCGGCCGGCGGCCGGGCTTCAACGAAAGCCCGACCGAAGCGCGCCCGCGCTTTGAGTGGGCGGACGCGCTGGCTTTGCCCTATGCCGACGGCTCCTTCGACGCCGCGACCGTCGGTTTCGGTATTCGTAACTTCTCGGATCTCGGCCTTGGTCTGGCCGAGATGGTTCGGGTCGTGCGTCCCGGCGGCAGGGTGGTGATCCTGGAGATGACGACACCCACCAAGCCGCCCCTGTCGTTGTTCTTCAAAATCTGGTTCGATCAGGTTGTGCCCGTCCTCGGCCGGCTGATCGGCGCCTTCGCGGCAACATTCGCGCGCGCGCGCGGCTCAGAGCCGGACAGCGCTATCGGCGCCGCCTACACCTACCTGCCCAACTCGGTCAAGCGCTTCCCGTCTCCCCGGGCGCTTGCCGCCGAGATGGAGCGCGCCGGACTGCGCGAGGTCTCCTGCCTGTTGACGGCCGGCGGCATCATCGCGATCCACGCCGGCACGGTAACTCCGGGTGGGGGGCCGGCCGCAGACGTCGGGGCAGGTTCGAACGGAGGGCTGTCCTCAGACCTCGGGGCGGCCTCGAATGGAGGGCCGGCGTGAGCGCTCTCGGGGAGGCGTCGTCGGCGGCCGTGGACCCTGCTGGCGATATGGACGCCGTCGAGACGATCATGAGGCGCGGCGGCAGTGACCTACGCGAGCGCATGGTCCGGACCGAGCTTTACCTGGAGCGTGTGACCGCCGAGTCGGGCGAGCCCTTGGCGGCCCACGCCACCGGTACCGTCGTGGCCGGCGGCAAGCGCCTGCGCCCTTTGCTGGTCGTGCTCGCCGCCGAGTCCGCGGGCGGGGTGGGCGGGCCATCCGACAACGCGGAAGGCGAGGAAAGGCTCATACGCGCGGCGGTAGCGGTCGAGCTCGTACACTCGGCGACGCTCGTCCACGACGATGTAATCGACGGCGCCCAGCTGCGCCGCGGTCGCCCTTCGGTGGCAGCCGCGGCCGGGCGCAAGCTCGCGGTCGCGACCGGTGACCTCTTGTTCTCGAGGGCTTTTGCCGAGCTGACGCGCAACGGCGACCCAGAGCAGTTGCGCGCGCTCTCGGACGCAAGCTCAGCCCTGGCCGAAGGCGAGCTTTTGCAGCGCGAGGACGCCTACGCCGCCCACGTGCCGGTCGAGCGCTATCTGCGCCGCTGCGAACTGAAGACGGCGGCCCTGTTCGAGGCCGCCTGTCGTCTGGGCGCCTTGACGGCGGCGGCCGGCTCGTCCGGCCTCGCCGACGAGCTCGGAGCGTTCGCGCGGCGTATCGGCCTTGCCTTTCAGCTCCTCGACGACGTGCTCGACGTGTCCGGGCCGGTCGAGCGCACCGGCAAGGCGCGTGGCACCGACCTGCTCGACGGTACCGTCACCCTGCCCTTCATCCTTGCCCGTGAACGCGACCCTCAGCTCGCCGAGCTCGACCTCTCAGCGCTGAGCGGTCCGGCGGAGGCCGAGCGGCTGTGCGAGCGGATCGCCGCGACGGGCGCCCTGAACGAGGCCCGCGAGCGCGCCCTGGAGCTCGTCGCCACAGCCAAGTCCAAGCTGCCCCAGGCATTGCCCGACCCGCGCGGCGCAGCCCTGCTCGATCTGGTCGCGGACGCCGTCGTCGAGCGCTATCGCTAGTAGAAGTCGCTCGGCACGATCAGGTCGGCCTCGAGCGCGCGAACGAAGAAGTCGATCTCGTCGGTCATGTTCGCGTGGGTGATGCGCTTGAGGTCGCTCAGCAGCGCGGCCGAGCCGCGGTCTAGCTCGTCGTCGAGCTGTTCCACGACAGGCTGCTCGAAGACTCCCTCGCGCCGAGCCTCGCACTCCGGGCAGCGCAGCACGATGCGCCAGTGCCTGGGACCCTCTTCGGCCCAATCCAACGGGTAGACGAGCTCGCCAGAACAGTTGAAGCAGACGTGCAGCTCTTCCGGTACGCAGCTCTGGCCGGCCGCGATCCCGGTCCCACAGGTCAGGGTCCCGTCCAAATCCGCGAGCTGCGCTGGATCGATGCCCTTGTCGTGATGTGCGTCCTGGCCGGCGGTGTTCGCGCCGGCCGTCTCGGGTGCGCCCGTATTGGGCGAAGCGCCGCGGTGGTCGCGATAGACGACCTCGACGTGCTTGCCGTCGGGCATCTTCACGTGGTGCCTGATGTGGGGACTGGGGTCTGACATGGCTTGCCCTGAACTCATCGACGCTCATCCGGGCAGCCTTTAGCGCTTGGACGCGTAGTTCAGCGCAGGAGACCACGGTGGTTTCGGCGCGACCGGGCATCGGCAGGCCCACGGCGCTCGAGTGCGCCCGAGCGGTGCTAGTTTCATTTACAGCATGGCCACCGCGATTCGAACGATCGGCCACGAAGAGAAGCTGACCCTCGTCGATCACCTCGAAGAGCTGCGCACGCGTCTGATCGTCTGCATTCTTGCCCTCGCGGTCGCGTTCGGCGTCTGCATGTGGCAGAACCATGCGCTCCTGAAGATCGTCAACAAGCCGCTCGACAAGCAGACCCAGAAGCAGGTCGAGAAAGGCGCCGGTCCGCTCGGGCAGACGGCGCTGGCGCAGCAAGGGGTGCTCGCGGTGTCGCGCCAGGTACAGTCGATCGCCACCACGCTGGCTTCACCCTCGAGCGGGCTGCCGGCCGCCACCAGGGCGGCGCTCGCCGCCGAGATTCCGAGGCTGCGGGCCGACGTGGCCAAGATCCCGAAGGTCCCGGAAGGCAACAAGCCGGTGACGCTCGGCGTCGGCGAGCCCTTCACGGCGACGCTCGGGGTGACCCTGCTGTTCGCGCTCATCATCTCGCTACCGGTCATCCTTTTCCAGCTCTACGGGTTCGTGCTGCCCGCCTTCAGTCCCAGTGAGAGACGCATCGCCCTGCCGCTGCTCCTGGCGATCCCCTTCCTGTTCGCGGTCGGTGTCCTGTTCGGCTACTTCGTGGTCCTGCCGGCGGCGCTGCGTTTCTTTCAGAACTTCAACAGCGAAGAGTTCAACGTGCTCGTGCAGGCCGGGCCCTACTACAAGTTCGCGGCCACGATCCTCCTGGCGATGGGCTTGGTCTTCCAGGTCCCAGTGGCTGTACTGGCCGCTACCCGCGTCGGCATCGTGACCCCCGAGCAGCTGCGCCACAACCGCCGCTACGCGATCGTCGCCTGCGCCGCCATCGCAGCGCTCCTGCCAGGAGACGCGATAACGCTGCTCCTGGAGACCATACCGTTGTACTTGCTCTATGAGGCGAGTATTCTGCTCGCGTCCCTTGTCGAGCGTGCCGAGCGCAGGCGCTCGGCACGGGCGCCGAGGTCGGACCCGGGATCGCCGTTGTCCGATGCCTCGACTGCGGGGGAGGGGACGGAGCCAAGCGTGCAACAGATCATCGACCACTACGACCGAGACCTCAGCTGATGCTGTTCGATTTGCGCGGCCGCGGCCGTCGCCGGACGGTCCAGATCATCTACGGCGGCTTGGCCCTTCTGATCGGGGCCGGCCTGGTCTTCTTCGGCGTCGGCGCCGGCGTCGGCGGTGGCGGGCTCTTGAACTCGCTGACCGGCGGCGAAGGCTCCGGTGGCGCCAGCTTCTCGGCGCAGATCGAAAAGTACAAGAAGCTGACCGAGCGGCAGCCGACCAGCATCTATGCCTGGGAACAGCTGACGCTCGCCCAGCTGCACGAAGCCGGCGGCGAAGCGTACGTGACGCGAACCGGGGTGACCCCCAAGGGCAAGGAACTCTATGGTCAGATCGCGCAGTCCTGGAGCCGGTATCTGGCGCTGAACCCGCCCAAGCCCAGTCTCACGCTCGCCAAGGAGGTGGTGACGGTCTTCGGTGAAGAAGGCCTGAACGAGCCGGCCGAAGCGGTCAAGGTTCTGCAGGCCATAGTCGCCGCCGAACCCACGAACGCCGCCTACTACAGATTCCTCGCCGAGTACGCCTACAAAGCCAGTAACTCCCGCATCGGCGATCTCGCCTCCGAAAAGGCGGTCGCCCTGGCGCCCGCCTCGCAACGCAAGCTCCTGAAGAACCAGCTCGCCGAAATCAAGGCCCACCCGAACGGGCCCGAAGGAACCGCCACGACCTCGGGCGGCCAGGCCGTCAAAGTCAAGCCTGCTGGCAACGGCACCTTCACTGGGACCACGACGACCAAGACCTCCACCCCGGGCGGCCCCCCGACCGGGGGCACGACCACCGGCACCACAACCAAATAGCGGGACCGGCGCGGTCGTGGACGGCGAGCCTCAATCCTATACGGCGCGCCTGCTGATCGGGTGCGCCGACCAGCCCGGCATTGTCGCCGCCGTCTCCGGGTTCCTGCTCGAGCAGGGCGCCAACATCGTTTCCTCCAACCAGTACTCCACCGACCCGACCGGCGGGCGCTTCTTCATGCGCACCGACTCGGTCCTCGAGGACCTCGCTGACGGTGCGCCGGGCGCCGCCGAGGCGAGGCTCCGATTCGAGCGCCTGTTCGCCGCCGAGGTAGCCCAGGGGCTGGGAATGGACTGGGAGGTCCGCTACTTCGGCCAGCGCCGCCGCGTCGCGATCCTGGTTTCCGGGCACGACCATTGCCTGCTGGACCTGCTCTGGCGCTGGCGCCGCGGCGATCTCGACGGGGATGTTGTGATGGTCGTCTCAAACCACGATCGCCTGCGCCGCGAGGTCGAGGCTGTCGGCCTCCCGTTCCACCACGTCCCGGTCTCTACCGATGGCAAGCCCGGGGCCGAGGCCGCGATGCTCGAGCTGATCGCCGGCAAGGCCGATCTTCTGGTGCTCGCCCGCTACATGCAGATCCTCAGCGCCGACTTCCTCGACCGTGTCCAGATGCCGGCCATCAACATCCACCACTCGTTTCTGCCGGCATTCGCCGGCGCCAATCCATACCGTCGCGCCCACGAGCGCGGGGTCAAGCTGATCGGCGCCACCGCCCACTACGTCACGGCCGAGCTCGATGACGGTCCGATCATCGACCAGGACGTCGCCAGGGTCGACCATCGCCAGTCCGTTCCCGAGCTCGAACGCATCGGCCGCGACATCGAGCGCGTCGTGCTCGCCAGGGCGGTCGCCCTGCACCTCGACGACCGCCTGATCGTCGACGGGCGCCGGACGGTCGTGTTCTGAGGGGCCAGGCAGCTCGCGGAGCGCCACGGCGCCAGGCGTCCACGGGCGCGCGCTCGGCGAGCGCGCTGGGCTAGAATCGGCATCCGTCCGGCCTGGCCTTCTGGCCGGCGCCCTCGCGGGCCGTTAGCTCAACCGGCAGAGCAGGGGCCTCTTAAGCCCAAGGTTGTAGGTTCGATTCCTACACGGCCCACCATCTTGACGAAGGTCGAACCGGCCCAGTCCCCCGAGAGGGGGCTGGGCCTTCGGCGTCTCGGGATGGCGATGATCGCGTCTTGCGGCTCATCGCGGCAC
>DATJWI010000211.1:0-6113 GCA_035501375.1 Solirubrobacteraceae bacterium | reverse complement strand
CGCGCTCTCAGGATGCGACAGAGCAGCGCGAACCCTTGCCTGAAGCCGGTGCATACGAGCGTGTGCTCGGGGTCGGCGTCGACTCCCCTCACGCGGGCCAGATATTCGGCAAGCGCTTCGCGCAGCAGCGGCGCGCCGCGGGGGTCGCCGTAGCCGACCGCAGCGTGCGGCGAGTCGCGCAGCGCCGCCCGCAGCGAGCGCAGCCACTGCTCGCGCGGGAACCGGGCGAGGTCGGGCAGACCGGGATTGAAGTCATATGCGCAGCTGGCAAGCAGCGAGCGCGCGGGCGCGCGCTCAGGGACGCTGCGCACGGTGCCCGCCACGCGCACGGGCGCGCCCTGGCGCGTGGCCAGGTAGCCCTCGGCGGCCAGCTGGCCGTAGGCCTCGGTCACCACGCCGCGCGAGACACCCAGCTCCTGGGCGAGCGTCCTGGTCGAGGGCAGCCGCGTGTCGCTGGGAAGGGACCCGGACCGAATCCGCTTGCGCAGCGCGCGCTCGATCTGCTCGTGCAGCGCCAGCTCGCTGTTGCGGTCGAGCGTCAAGAGCAGGCTCGGCCCGCCGCGGTCGACCGAAACTGGCCTTCTCTGGAGTGCCATGACTGGAACTGTAAAGGAGGCCAGTGTTGGCGTAGCGTGCGAGGCGCAATCCCGGATCCCTCGCCCGGCTCGGCAGGTTCGAGTCGGCTTCCGAACGGAGGCACATGATGAGCCAGCCACACCTCACGACAGCAAGCGGCGCTACCGCGACGGCCCCGATCACGATCGTCGGGGCGGGCTTGGCCGGTCTCGTCGCAGCCATAACCTGTGCCGAGGAGGGTGCCCAGGTCAACCTGCTCGAGGCTCACTCAGAGCTTGGCGGACGCGCGCGCAGCACCGACGGTCCTTACAAAGCAAATCTCGGCCCGCACGCCATGTACAAGGACGGCGGCTTCTGGGCTTGGATGAAAGAGCGCCAGATCCTGCCGGCCAACGTCAGTCCCAGGCTCACAGGCGCGCGCCTGCGCATCGACGGCGAGCTGCGCCGCACGCCGCCGCTCGGGTCGCTGCCGGCGGTGCTGCGCCTGCGCGGGCGTAGGGCCCCGGCCGACGTCGACTTCAGGACCTGGGCCAGCAACCACAGCGACGAGCGCACGGCAGACCTGCTGTCCGCGGCGTGCGGCGTCTTCACCTTCCATCACGACCCTGGCGAGCTGTCGGCCGCTTTCGTGTGGTCGCGGGCGGTGAGGCTGCTGCTGACCGCGCCTTCGATCGTGCGCTACCCCGTGGGCGGCTGGAGCACTTTGGTCGCCTCGCTCGAGCGTCGCATCCGCGAGCTGGATGTCAACGTGCAGACCGGCAGCCGTGTCCAGGAGCTGCCCGAGCCGCCGGTGATCGTCGCAACCGAGCTGGAGCAGGCCGCGGAGCTACTCGGCGAGCAGGGCCTGCGTTGGCGCAGCGGCCGGACGGTGTGTATCGATCTCGGCGTACGTCAACGTCGCGGCGATCCGGCGGTCGTCTCGGACATGGACGAGGCCGGCTGGATCGGACGCTACTCCAACACCAACCCCTCGATCGCGCCCGGCGGCGAGGAGCTGATCCAGGCGCAGATGCCGATCCGCCCGCACGAGTCTGCCGACCAGGCCGGGCTGCGGCTGGAGGGGCTGCTCGACGTCGGCCTCGAGGATTGGCGCGCGCGCGAGACCTGGCGCCGGCGCCAGGTGATGGACGGGCGCTCGGGCGCCCTGGACATGCCCGGTGAGACCTGGCGCGACCGCCCGGCAGTGGATCGCGGCGACGGCGTGTTCCTCGCCGGCGACATGGTCGCCGCGGACGGGATGCTCGGCGAGGTCTGCTGGGCCAGCGGCCTTGAAGCCGGGCGCCTTGCGCTGCAAGCAGCCCGTACGAGCCGGCCCGCTTTGCGCCGGGTCGCGTAGCGCGACAGGTTCAGGCGCTCGTCGCCACGGCGCCGGTCGGTAAGGCCGACGCGTTCAGGCGCTCGCCGCCACGACGCCGGCAGGACCGGCGGCGCAGCGGGGCCGAGCGCCAGGGGTGCGGGGGCTCTGCCGGGCGAACGACGGCGGTGCGATGTCCAGGTAGTGCGTGAACGACCAGTGCGCGATACGGCGCGACTCCAGCGAGTGCGAGAGCCATGTGGGCACGCGTGTGGGCGTCAGCTGACCGACCGCGCGCTGCACTTTCAACAGCCATTCGTATTTGCGGGCGTGGCCATCCGAGAAGGCGCCGTAACGGGCGAGCGCGCGTACGCGCGCCTCGGCGAGCGCGTCGCCGCCACGATCGCCCGCGCCCGAAGCATGCGCGGCGTGCAGCTCGCGCGCACAGGCCAAGCCGAAATAGAGCGCCGTCCTGATGCCCTCGGCGGTCAGTGGGAGACAGTGACCGGCCGAGTCGCCCACGAAGAACACACCGTCCTCGACCGCGGGACGCAGCTGGTGCGGGATCCAGTTGCCCTGGTATCCGTCCGGCTCGTAACCGAGCTTGCCGGCAAGCTTCACGGTCGGATCGCGCACGTGGCGCTCGGGCCAGAACGAGCCGGCGCCGATCCTGACCTCCTCGCGAGCGGGAAAACTCCAGGCATAGCCGGAACGCACATGACGGTGGTCGATCCACACCTCGAGCTCGTCGCCCTGGCCGGTCGGGTGGACCTCCAGGCCGCGCGACAGGCGCGCGTCCGGGGGCTGGATCGTCGTCGCGTTCGACAGGACTCGTCGCCAGCCGAGCGCGTCGATCACGAACGGGGCACTCAGATCTCCGCGGTCGGTGTGGACCGTCAGGCCGGCGCGACCGGTGACTGTGGCGGTCTCGAACTCCGTCCGTGTGGCGTCCGCTTGTTCAAACAGCAGGGCGCAGAGCGCGCGGTAGTCGAACGTCGAGAACGACCAGGGCAGCGGCCAGCGGGAGGTGCGCGCCTTGGTGTGCACGAGCAACGTGTCGAAGGTCTGGCGCAGCGACTCGAGCAGATCGAGCGCTTCCATCCAGGCCGTCGGCATCGCACAAGCAGAGGTCTGACGCTCGCCGAGCTCGTAGCGGTCGATCAACAGGACCTTCATCCCGGATCCTGCCAGCTCGCGCGCGACCGCCAGGCCGGCGAAGGAGGCGCCGCAGATCAGGACCTCGCAATCGTGTGTACCCAAAGGGGTGCGTTCGGCTCCCCGCTTGGTCGCTCGTGTCGGCATCCGCTCAAAGGTTATAGCCCCGTAAGCCTCAGATCGGCCGGGCGGTTTCGATGGGCGTGGAGCGTCCAGGCCACGTGTCTCGGGCCGAGGTGGCCGGACGGTCATGGCTGGCCGGGCGAGCCCCGCTCGGTCTCTGCGCTACGCTTCGGCGCGTGCAAACCTTGATCGAGAATCCCCCGGCCGCTCAGGTCGTCGCGGGGTCAAACGGGCTGCTGCTCGAAGTCGACGGGCGGGTGGTCCCCAACTACGACGCAACGTTCCGCGAGATCGAGGAGGGCGAGGTCGTCACCGGCAACGTCGTCAGGATCGACAAGGACGAGGTTCTGGTCGACATCGGCTACAAGTCCGAGGGCGTAATTCCCGCCAACGAGCTTTCGATCCGCAAGGCGGTCGACCCCAAAGACGAGGTACACCTCGGCGAGGAGGTCGACGCGATCGTCCTGACCAAGGAGGATCAGGACGGGCGTCTGATCATGTCCAAGAAGAGGGCTCGCTTCGAGAAAGCGTGGCGACGTATCGAAGCGGCCGCAGAGTCCGGCGAGCCGGTCGAGGGCACCGTGATCGAGGTCGTCAAGGGCGGCCTGATCATCGACCTGGGTGTGCGCGGCTTCCTGCCCGCCTCGCTCGTGGACATCAGGCGTGTTCCGAATCTCGACGAATACATGGGCACGAAGATCGAGACGAAGGTGATCGAGCTGAACCGCTCGCGCAACAACGTGGTGCTCTCGCGCAGGGCTGTACTCGAGGAGGAGCGCAAGGAGGTCCGCCAGCAGATCCTCGATCGCCTGCAGCCGGGCCTGGTCGTGGAGGGCCAGATCTCGAACATCGTCGATTTCGGCGCTTTCGTGGACCTCGATGGCATCGACGGCCTGATTCACATCTCCGAGCTTTCCTGGTCGCATGTGAACCATCCGAGCGAGATCCTCAACATCGGTGACACGGTCCAGGTGAAGGTGCTCGACATCGACCGCGATCGCCAGCGCATCTCGCTGGGTCTCAAGCAGACCCAGGAGGACCCGTGGCAGCGGATCGTCGACACCTACAGCATCGGCGACGAGCTGGCCGGCAAGGTCACGAAGGTCGTCACGTTCGGAGCGTTCGTCGAGATCCTGGACGGCGTCGAGGGGCTCGTCCACATCTCTGAGCTTGCCGGTCATCACGTCGAAAGTCCGCGCGAGATAGTTCATCCCGGCGATGAGATCCGGGTCAAGATCCTCGAGATCGATTCCGAGCGCCGGCGGCTGTCGCTGTCGGCCAAGCGCGTCGAGGATCAAGTCCTGCCGGTCTCCCGGCCCGATGCGCCGGCTCAAAAAGCGCAGGACGAGCAGCCCCAGGGCGAGGCCGACGCGTCCGCCGAGGCGGTTGAGGCCGAGGAGCCGTCCGGCGAGTCGTCTGTCGCGGTGGCCGGCGATGCCGTGGCGCCGGAGGAGCCCGCCAGCGAGGCGGAGACGGCTGGCGAAGCGCCGCTCGAGGCTCCTACTGCGGAGGCTCCCGCGGTAGGGGAGGCGCAGACCGCCGAGGCGGTGGCAGAGCCCCGGGCCGAGAGTGCGCCTGCCGAGGGGGCGGCGGCAGCAGCCGGCGGCGAGGAGCCCGTGGCGCAGGAGTCCTCCACAGACGAGCAGGCGCCCGCCGCGGAGACCTTGTCCGAGACGGTCGAGGCATCCGCGGGAGCGGACGACGCCGCAGCGAACGCCGAGCTGGCGAGCACCGGCGAGCCGGCACAGGACTGACGGGCGCCGCCGAAGCGCCAGTCGAGGAGACGGGCTCGGCGGATGGGAGCGCAGGAGGTGCCGTTGCTCGGCCTGACCGGCGGCATGGGGGCCGGCAAGTCGACGGCGCTCGAAGCGCTCGAGCGTCTTGGCGCGGCGACGCTCTCGACCGACACGGTCGTGCACGAGCTCTACGGAGACGAGCGCCTGCGCGATCTGGTCGTGGAACGCTGGGGCCCCGACGTGGCGCCGGGCGGGGTGGTCGACCGCGCGCAGGTCGCCGCCCGCGCGTTCGCGAGCGCGCCCGAGCGCGAATGGCTGGAGGGAGTCCTGTGGCCGATGGTCGGCGAGCGGATGGCGCAGTGGCTGGCGGCCGCGCGCGCGCGGCGACCGGCCCCGCGGGCGGCGGTGGTCGAGGTGCCGCTGCTGTTCGAGGCCGGCATGGAAGGCGCCTTCGACGCGACGATCGCCGTGATCGCCGAGGAGGCGACCCGCTCCGAGCGGGCCTCCGGCAGGGGCCACGCGCTCGAATCGGAGCGCGCCGCGAGGCAGCTACCCCAGGAGGAGAAGGCTCGACGGGCTACCTACGTGGTGCGCAACGATGGCAGCGAAGCCGACTTGGCGGAGCAGCTGTCGGGCGTGCTTGAGAAGCTTGGACGATGAAGGTCGTTCGATCTCAGTCGAGCATGTCCGCCGTCACCGGCGCGCACGCGATCCGGGCGACCGGCGCGACCGGTCGGAGCGTCTATCGAGCGAGACCGCGCCCCGCGCGTGCCGGGTCGGCCAGGACGGGGCGGCAGCGGTCCGGGCGGGGACGGCGCTCGCTGGCGATGCTCGTCTTCGCTTTGGCGATTCTCGCCCTGGCCGTCGTGTTCGGGTCTGGGCTCGAGCACACGGTGCGCAAGCTGGCGCTGCCATTGGACAACGAACAGATCATCCGCGAACAGGCCGCCGCCAAGCACCTCGACCCGGCTCTGATCGCCGCCGTGATCTATGCCGAGACGAAATTCGACCCGCGCACGTCCAGCACCGGGGCGGAGGGGCTGATGCAGATCGAGCCCGCCACGGCCGCCTATCTGGCGAAACTGTCAGGCGGTTACAGGTTCACGACCAAGGATCTCGGCACGCCTGCGGTGAACGTCGCCTACGGCAGCTATTACCTGCGCTACCTGCTCGACCACTACGAAAACAACGAGATGCTGGCGATCGCCGCTTACAACGCGGGCGTCACG
>DATJWI010000210.1:0-6322 GCA_035501375.1 Solirubrobacteraceae bacterium | reverse complement strand
TTGCGCAAGGCCTACGACTCAGAACCGGAAGCCAAGCGCATCATCGAGGTGGCGCAGGGCCTGGAGGGGATCGTGCGCAACAGCTCGATCCATGCCGCGGCGGTCGTGATCGCCGACCGGCCGCTGACCGACATCGTGCCTCTGCAGCTCGCGGACGCCGGCGCGGACGAGAACGGGGAGCGCGCGTTTCGCACCGTCACGCAGTTCTCGATGAAGCCGATCGAGGACATCGGGCTGCTCAAGATGGACTTCCTGGGGTTGCGTAACCTCGACGTGATCGAGGACGCCCTGGACATCATCGAGCGCTCGACAGGCGTTCGTCCGGACATGACGACCCTGCCGCTCGACGATCCGACCACTTACGAGATGCTCGCGCGCGGCGACTCGACAGGAGTGTTCCAGTTCGAGTCCGAGGGCATGCGCGAGGCCTTCAAGAAGGTGCGCCCGGACGAGTTCAACGACCTGGTGGCGCTGGGCGCGCTGTACCGGCCGGGGGCGATGGACCAGATACCGGTCTACGCGCGCAACAAGCACAACCCCAGCAGCATCAGCTACGCCGACGAGCGCCTGCGCTCGATCTTGCAGTCCTCCAAGGGCGTGATTCTCTACCAGGAGCAGGCGATGCAGATCTCCAAGGAGCTCGCCGGCTTCTCGGGTGCCAAGGCCGACGATCTGCGCAAGGCGATCGGTAAGAAGAATCGCGCGGCGATGGCGGCGCTCAAGCCAGAGTTCATCGAAGGCTGCCGAGCGTCGGGCACGAGCCAGGCAACGATCGACTTTTTGTGGCAGACCAACGAGCGCTCGGCCGATTACTCGTTCAACAAGAGTCATGCAGCCTGCTACGGGCTGATCGCTTACCGTACGGCCTGGCTGAAGGCCAACCACCCCGCCGAGTACATGGCGGCATTGATCTCCTCGGTGATGTCGACCAAGGACAAGGTCCCGTTCTTCGTGGCGCGCTGCGAGGAGATGGGGATCGAGATCCTGCCTCCCGACGTGAATCTCTCAGATCACGAGTTCACGGTCGGGGCGCCGGGGCACGCAGTCGGAACGACTGGGTCCAAGGGCTTGGTCGGCAGCATCCGCTTTGGCCTCGACGCAGTCAAGGGCGTCGGCTACCAGGCAGTGGAGGCGATCAAGCGCGCGCGCGAAGACACGGAGGGCGCAGATGGGGGGCCGTTCACCTCGCTGTGGGACTTCTGCGAGCGCGTGGACAGCAGGGCCGTCAACAAGAAAGCGATCGAGGCTCTCGTCAAGTGCGGCGCGTTCGGCTCGACCGGCGCGAGCCGGAAGGGCATGCTGGCGGTGCTCGAACAGGCCCAGGCGGCCGGCCAGAAGATCCAGCAGGACGCCCAGATCGGCCAGGGATCGATCTTCGACCTGGCGGAGGCGGAGCCGACGGAGACGCAGGGCGCGCGGCCGCTGAACGCGTTCGCGCGGCCGACGCATCCGCCGATCCCGAGCGAGGAGTTCGAGCAGGCCGAGCTGTTGGCGATCGAGAAGGAGGCGATCGGCCTGTTCGTTTCGGCGCATCCACTCAAGCCTCTGCGAGAGATCATGCGCGCGCGCACCGATTGCCCGCTGCAAGCGCTCGCCGAGCGCCACGACAAGGATTGGGTCACCGTCGGTGGGATCATCGTCGAGACCAAGCGCATCCGGACGCGCGCGGGCGACCCGATGATGTTCGCGACGCTGGACGATCTCGGTGGCGCCGTCGAACTGCTCGTTTTCGGCAAGGCTTTGGCCGAGCACGAGACGGCGCTCGCCGTCGACCAGGTTGTGCTCGTACGCGGGCGGGTCGACCACAAGGAAGCCGGCAAGACCTGTCTGGTCGTTCAGAGCGCCGAGGTTTTCGCACCGTCCGAGCAGGAGATCGAAGAGGCGCGCAGCCGGGCGCAGACAGAGGCCAGGAAGGCGGTGATCTTGGCCCAGCCCGTGCACGCGCGGGCGCGGGCCGCCGACCTGCGGTCCGGTGCGATCGAGGACATCAAACAGCTCGTCGAAGACCATGCCGGCCCCGCCGAGATCCTGCTCGACATCGAAACCTCGGCTGGCATTCGCAGGTTGCGTCTGGGTGACGCATTCCGCGTACAAAATACGCCCAGTCTGCGGGCTGAGCTCGACAACGCGCTCGCCCCAGCCCTGCCGGAGCGGGAGCGTGCGGCTGCGGCCGCCGCCGGCTGAGCGTTCGGGCCCGCCGCCCGCCGTCCGTGGACGCGCCGGCCGGCGCCTCGCTTGACCGGCATCTCGCCGGCCGGTGTCTGGCTAGCGGCTGGCTCTCGCCAGGCCCTGTTTACGCAAGGCCATCGCAAGCTCGACTTCTTGGCGCGAAGGACCGGCTCGTTCCTCGCCGGGCGTCTCGAGCACGCACGGCAGTCGCTGTAGTCCTTTGGCTGACAGGAACGCCATGCAGCCCTCCTCGCCGAGCTCGCCCTCGCCGAGGTTGGCGTGGCGGTCGCGGTTCGAGCCGAGCGGGGTCTGGGAATCGTTCAAGTGCAGCGATCTGACGCGCCCGCGGCCGAGCTCGCGGTTGGCGTCGCGCAGGACCGAGGCCATGCCCCGCTGCGTACGTATGTCATAGCCGGAGGCGAGTAGGTGGCAGGAGTCCAAGCACACCCCGAGCCGCTCGTCTTGGCCGGCCGCGTCGAGCAGCGCCCGCAGCTCCTCGAACGAGCGCCCGAGCGTTCCGCCCGCGCCGGCCGTGTTCTCCAGATGAAGCTCACAGCCGTCGCTGTCGGCCAGGGCCTGGCCAATCGTCTGGCCAGCGCGCTCGATCGCCTCGCCGACGTCGCCGGTCTTGGCCGAGCCCGGATGCAGGACCACCCCGGCGGCGCCGATCGCCTCACCGACGCGCAAGGAGTGCGTCAGCGACGCCAGCGATTTCGCCCGGATCTCGGCATCCTCGCTGGCGCAGTTGAGCAGATAGACCGCGTGGATCAGTACAGCTTGGATCGGGCTTTCGGACAGCGCGTCGCGGAACGCGGCGAAGTCCGCGTCGGTGTAGGCGGTCGGTTTCCACATGCGCGGCGACTGGTTGAAGATCTGGATCGCCTCGCAGCCGCGCTCGACCCCACGCTCGACCGCCTTGGGCAGGCCACCCGCGGGGGAGACGTGCGCGCCGATCAGCATTCCGAGGACCAGGTGGCGACGACGGCTAGCATGCCGCGCATCCTATGAAGGTTTCACGATGAAGGTTCGCTTCGCGCCATCGCCCACGGGTGCCCTGCACATCGGTGGCGCGCGCACCGCCCTGTTCAACTGGCTGCTCGCCCGCCACCACGACGGCAAGCTGGTCCTGCGCATCGAGGACACCGACCGCGAGCGCTCGACACCCGAGAACGTCGCGCAGATCCTCGACGCGCTCGAGTGGCTCGAGCTCGACTGGGACGAAGGGCCGATCATGCAGACAGAGCGCGCCGAGCGCCACCGCCAGGCGCTCGAGCGGCTCTTGCAAGAGGGCCACGCCTACCGCAGCAACGCGACCGCAGAGGACGTCAAGGAGTACAAGCGCCTGAACGGCGCCGACCGCGGTTTTCGCGGGCAGGACGAGGCCGATGGCGCCGTCCGCCTGCGTGTGCCCGACGAAGGCGAGACGGTCGTGCACGACGCGGTCCGCGGCGACACGGTCTTCGCGCATGCTCATCTCGACGATCCCGTGATCGCCAGGGCCGACGGGTCGGTGCTCTACAACTTCGCCGTCGCGATCGACGACCTCGACGCCGCCATCACGCACGTCGTGCGCGGCGAGGACCACCTGTCGAACACCCCCAAGCAGCTGCTCGTCCTGGAGGCGCTTGGCGCGCCCCAACCTGTCTACGCGCATTTGCCGCTGCTGCATGGGCCGGACGGCAAGAAGCTCTCAAAGCGCCATGGCGCTGCCTCGGTGCAGGAGCTGCGGGAGGGCGGCTACCTGCCCGAGGCGGTGCGCAACTACTTGGCGCTCTTGGGTTGGGGTCCCGGCGATGGGCAGGAGACCGTGTTCAGCACCGCCGAGCTCGTCGAGCGCTTCGAGTTGGATCAGGTCAGTCGCAATCCGGCGCGCTTCGACGAGGTCAAGCTCAGGTGGCTTGACGGCGTCTGGATCCGAAGGCTGACCGCCCAGGAGCTGACCGAGCGCGTCGCGGGGCGCCTGCGCGAAGAAGGGCACGAGCGGGCCGCCCAGGATCCGCGACTGGAGCGCGCGGTGACGATCAGCCAGGAGAAGATCTCGACTTTGGCCGACTTCTGGCCGCTGGCCGGGCCACTGTTGGGGGAGCCCGTCGAGGACGCCAAGGCCAGGGAGCGCTGGCTGGGAGATGACGGGCGTGCGAGGCTCGGTCAGGCGCGGGCGGTCCTTGCGGAGCTCGACGAGTTCAGCGAGTTAGAGGTCGGAAGGGCTCTGGAAGCCCTGGTCGCTCGACTCGCGGTCAAGCCACGCGAGGTCTTTCAGCCGCTGCGCGTGGCGATCGCCGGAACGACCGTTTCGCCCGGAATATTCGAGAGCGTCGTGCTGCTGGGACAGCCGGAGACCCTCAGACGAATAGACCGAATGTTGGAATCTGTGCTAGGCTCTGAGTCTGCACGAGCCGGTTGAGACCGCGCGGCGGCAGCGTCCGCGGAGGGCTACATGGAGCGCGACCCGGCCGGGGGAGCGGGAGATGCATGTGTCCTCTCAATAATTCCTCGAGCGGCGCCGATAGTACCTCGACGATGCCAGCGACGGCGACCAAAGGCAAACGGACTGCCCCCAGGACCACGGCTTCGCCGGCGGCGCGCAGAGGCGTTGGTCCGAACACCACACCTCCCGGCCGGCCGGGAGCGGGCGCGAGCGGGCGCATCAAGGATGCAGTTGCGCCCCAAGCCGCCGCTGTCGAGACCGGCCCCGCCGAGGCTCGAGCGCCATCGCCAGCCCGCCCTCAGGCCGAAGGTCACGGCCGGCGCTTGACCAACGCGTTCGAGGCTCTGGAGGCGTTCCCGGCTCTGGCTGAGCCACGCAACCGGCTGTTGGCCGTCGTCGACGGAGAGAACGTCGCGACCGCCGACATCGTGGCCGCGATCGAGTCAGACGTTGCACTCAGCATTGCGGTACTGCGCGTTGCCAACCAGGCCCAAGGGGCGCGTACCGATCGAAGATCGGCCAGCATCGACACGGTCGTCGGCGCCGTCGAGCTGCTGGGCGAGAAGACCATTCGGACCCTCGCCGGCAAGATGAGGACCTTCGACTTCTTCGAGCGCTCCAGCGTGTGGGAGGCCGCACCAGAGCGTTTCCGGCTGCATGCCATCTGCACCCAGCAAGCGGCCGATCGACTCGCCGCGGAGGTCGGTTATGCCCACCGCAACCGGCTGACCGTCACGAGCATGCTGCACGACGTCGGCAAGCTTGTGCTCCTGCACGCCTACCCCGGCTATCCGGCTCAGGTCCACCGTGGCGCAAAGACTCCGGAGGAACGCATTCACCAGGAGCGCCGCGAGCTGGGCGTCGACCACGCGCTTGTCGGCGGCGTCCTGATCCGCCGTTGGGGCTTGCCCGGTTCGATCGCCACCGTCGTCGAGCGCCACCACAACCCGGATGTCGACGGCGAGATCGCAATCGTGCGCCTGGCTGACATGCTGGCCCACTACGAACGTGGAGCCTCGGTCTCCCCGGTGGAGATGCTGCAGACCGCTCGTCTGCTCGGCCTGGGCCCGCAGGAGCTGCGGCGGGTCATGTACGAGCTGCCCAGCGCCGCCGATCAGCGCCAGCGCCATGTCGATCCCTCGCCGCTCTCCAGTCGCGAGCTGGGCGTACTCCAGCGCCTGGCTGAAGGCAAGGTCTATAAGCAGATCGCTCATGAGCTGACCCTTTCCACGAGCACGGTTCGCACCCACCTGCACAACATCTATGGCAAGCTCGGCGCCGTCGATCGCGCCCAGGCGGTCTTGATCGCCACCGAGCGTGGCTGGTTGTAGTGCCCTAGCATCGCCTCGGCGATGATCTCGATCACAAGCAAGTCTCCGTATGCCGTGAACGCCCTTGCCGAGCTTGGTCGCAGCGGTGGGTCTGAGCCCGTGCCGATCGGCGAGCTTGCACGGCGGCGCGAGATGCCGGTGCAGTTCTTGGAGCAACTGTTCGCAACGCTTAGACGTGCTGGGATCGTCAGCTCCCAGCGCGGAGTCAAGGGCGGCTATCGATTCGCGCGCGATCCCGCCGAGGTGAGCGTCCTGGAGATCGTCGAGCTACTCGACGGGCCGGTCGGGCGCGACGCCGAGAGCGTGTTCGCCGACGCGGCCGCCGCCGCGCGCGCAGTGCTCGCCAAGACGACGATCGCCGACGTGATCGAGCGCGAGTCGCGCGAGGCCGGCG
>DATJWI010000209.1:0-2804 GCA_035501375.1 Solirubrobacteraceae bacterium | reverse complement strand
TGGAGGTGCTGCTATGAATACGCTTCCCATGGCGCCGACCCTGCCCATGGTCCCCGAGATGAAGCCCCAGCCTGGGCTCAGTCCCGCGGAGATCGAGGCTCTTTCCGAGGAGGTCCGCGCATTGGCGAGCAAGCGCAACGCGACGATCCTCGCCCACAACTACCAGGTCCCTGAGATCCAGGACGTTGCCGACTACGTAGGCGACTCGCTCGGCCTCTCCAGACGCGCCGCCGCCGGCGAGTCCGAGGCGATCGCGTTCTGTGGGGTCCACTTCATGGCCGAGACCGCCTCGATCCTGTGTCCTGAGAAGACCGTCCTGATTCCAGACCTTGACGCCGGCTGCTCCCTGGCCGCCTCGATCGACGCCGGCCAGCTCGAAGCATGGCGCGCCGAATACCCGGCGGGCGTCGTCGTCATGTACGTCAACACGACCGCCGAGGTCAAGGCTTTGACCGACTACTGCTGTACCTCGGCCAACGCCGTCGACGTGGTCAGGCACATCTACGAGACCGAAGGCCCCGACACCGAGATCCTGTTCGGCCCGGACATGTGGCTCGGCGCCTACGTCGAGCGCGAGCTCGGCAAACGGATGCACGTCTGGGACGGCGAGTGCCACGTCCACGCCGGCATCAGGCCGGCCGACATCGAGGCCACCCGGGCGGAACACCCCGGCGCCGACTTCCTGATCCATCCGGAGTGCGGCTGCTCGACCAGCGTCATGGAGTACGTAGCCGCCGGCGACATCGCCACCGAGGGGGTCCACATGCTCTCGACCGGCGGCATGCTCAAGTACGCCGAACAGCTCGAGCGCGTCGCCGGCGGGGCCGCGGATCGCGCGCTTCGTCCCGCGCCCGCCAAGGAGGCATCAGGCGACGTCGCCGGCAGGGGAGGAGGGTCGCACGAGCGCGTGGACGGACACACGCGCGAGGCGATCGTCGCGACCGAGACGGGAATGCTTTACCCCTTGGAAATGGCCGCCCCGGACATCGAGTTCATCCCTGCGAACCCGAAGGCAGAGTGCGTGTACATGAAGATGATCACGTTGCCCAAGCTGAGGGACGCCCTGCGCGACATGAAGCACGAGGTAAGGGTGCCCGAGGACGTGGCCGCGCGCGCGCGGGTCCCGATCGACCGGATGGTGGCGCTGGGCTGAGCGGCTAGAACTCGTCGGCCGTGTGCGGCCCGACGCACGCGACGGCCAGATTGTCGGCCACTCCCGAAGCGACCTCGCGGACCTCCTCGAAGGTGACCTCGTCGAGCGCCCTGATCGCGACGTCCGGGTCGATGTCCTCGCCGAAGACGATCGCCCTGTTGGCGGCGTACCGGGCGACGGCGCCGGTGTTCTCGAACGCGAGCACCAGCCTGCCGGCCGCGTATGCGCGTGCCCTGGCGACCTCCTCCTCGGTCGGCCCGTCGTCGCGCAGCTCGTCGACGATCTCGCGCATCCGCGTGTACGCCTCGATGCACTTCGCCGACTCCAGGCCCGAGCCCAGCTGCAGGACCGGCACATCCGCGAACGCGTGGTCGGCCGCGTAGACCGAGTAGCAGAGGCCCCGCTTCTCTCTGATCTCGTCGAACAGCCGCGAGCCCATCGAGCCGCCCAGCAGGGTCGCATAGATCGACAGCGCCGCCCTTTGTTTCATGTCCGAGACCTCGATCTCGGGCCTGTAGATCATGCGCAGATGCGACTGTTTGGTGTCGCGCTGCTCGACCGCCGTCTGCGGCTCGAACTCCGGCGCCGGCACATACGGCTCCGGGGTCGGCAGTTCCGGAAAGCGACCGAAGCGCTCGATCAACTCCGACTCCTCGGGCAGGTGCTCGAGGTTGCCCGCCAGGAACGCGCCTCCTTTGGCGCCCGACCAGCGGCGCTCCCTGAAGGCGACGATCGCATCTCTCGTGAACGTCCTCAGGTTCTCCTCGGGCCCCAGCACCGTACGTCCCAGCGGGTGCTCCCCGAACGCGGCCTTGTCGATCAGGTACTCGGCGACCGTCGCCGGCTGGTCGTAGGCCCGGTTGATCTCCTGGATGACCACGCCCCGCTCGCGGTCCAGCTCCTCCGCGTCCAGGCGCGGACGCCCCACGAAGTCGGTCAGCAGGTCGATCGCCTGGGGCGCCGACTCGGCCCTGACCGTAATGTGGAAGGCGACCAGGTCGTGGCTCGTATAGGCGTTCAGCACGCCCCCGAGCCGCTCCGCGGTCTCGTTGACCGCCCTGTAGTCGTTGTACTTCTCGCCGCCCTTGAAGACCAGGTGCTCGAGGAAGTGGGCCATCCCGTTCTCCTCTTTGCGCTCGCTCCGCGCGCCCGCGTCGAACGCGACGAGCACGGTCAGGGCCCGTGTTCCGGGTATCGCGATGCTGTGGACCGGAAGCTGGTTGCCGGGGACGGTCGTCGTCTGGATCGCGGCCATGGCAGGCAACCTAGCGCGTCCGCCGGCCGGGGCCCGGCCGGCGCGGTAGGACCGGTCGGAGACCTGGCCGGGTCTCGTCGCGCGCCGCAAGCAGCCGGCGGTGGGTCGAGGGCTCCTCGACTAGGCTTGGGCGGCCGATGCGCACCGGGCGAGTTCTCACATACGTACTGATCGCGATGCTGCCGATCCTGCTCGTGTTGGGGATCTGGTGGGGCGGGCATCCCGAAGACCTGCCTGGCTTCGCGCGCTCGGGCTTGGTCGCCCACGCCGAAGCAAGGGTCGTCGACGAAGCGCTCGAACGGATCTCGAGCGACTACTACCGGCCGGTCGGCATCGGCTCGCTCTCGAACGCCTCCCTGGGCGGCGCCGTCGCCAGCCTGCACGACCGCTTCTCGC
>DATJWI010000208.1:0-9170 GCA_035501375.1 Solirubrobacteraceae bacterium | reverse complement strand
TTGAACCCCTCGTTCAGCCCACCCAGCAGGTTCTCTTCGGGGACGAACACATCCGCCAGCGCGATCGTAGCCGTGTCCGATGCGGCCCAGCCCAGCTTCTTGAGCTTCGAAGACTCGACGCCCTCGCCCCGGTCGACGATCAGGAACGAGATGCCGTGGTGCCCGCCTTCCTTGGTCGTCTTGACGGCCGTGACGATGAAGTTCGCTCGCACCCCGTTGGTGATGTAGGTCTTCTCGCCGTTGACGATCCAGCCGCCGTCCACGCGCTCGGCCCGGGTGGTGATCGCCGCCACGTCCGAGCCCGCGCCCGGCTCGGTGATGCCCAGCGCGCCGATCTTCTCCCCCGCGATCGCCGGCTCCAGGTAGCGCGCCTGCTGCTCGGGCGTGCCGAACTTCCAGATCGGAGGCGTAGCGATGTTCACGTGCGCGCCGATCCCCGCGGCGGTCCCGCCCGAGCCGATCCTCGCCAGCTCCTCGCAGAGGACCGCCTCGTGCAGGTAGTCCCCGCCCTGGCCGCCCAGCTCGGTCGGGTACTTCAGGCCGAGCAGTCCCTGCTCGGCCAGCGTGCCGAAGACCTCGTTCGGAAACCATTCCTCCCGCTCCCACTCCTGCGCATACGGGGCCAGCTCGCGGTCGAGGAAGCCCCTGATCGAGTCTCTGAGCTGTTCGTGCTCGTCGGTGAATGGTGGCTGAGGCGGGGCCAAGGGAGGTCGGTTTTCGGGAGGGTTTGGCTTGTAAAGAGATTGTAAAAGGGTGGAGTGAGTGCATTACTTTTCAGCTGGCGATAGCTTACGTATTTACCGACCAATACATATGCGCACGTTCAGCCCAAAAACTAATACAACGAGAAAGCCCTTTACACCACTTTCACACACACACAAAAAACTTTACGCACGGCGTCGAGTGCCGGCTGGAGGGCCGATCAAAGCCCGTAGGAGCGGCCGATCACCTCGAGCATGATCTCATCCGTGCCCGCGCCGATCCGGTTCAAACGCAGATCGCGCCACGCGCGCTCGATCCCGTACTCCCTCATGTAGCCCGCGCCGCCATGGATCTGGAGACACTCGTCGGCGACCTCGCAGGCGATGCGGGACGCGTAGAGCTTGGCCATCGAGATCTCGCGCACGGGGTAGTCGCCGTTCTGCTGGCGCCACGCGGTCATATAGACCATCTGACGGGCGGTCTCGAGCTTGGTGGCCATCTCCGCGAACTTGTGCCTGATCACCTGGAAGTTGCCGATCGGTCGCCCGAACGCGTGGCGCTCTTTGGCGTACACGAGGGTGCGATCGAACAGGCGCTGCGCGCCCGAGACAGAGCCCGCGGCGCCGATCAGGCGCTCGCCCTGAAGCTCCCACATGATGTGGTAGAAGCCCCGTCCCACCTGCCCGAGCACGGCGCTCTCCGGCACGCGCACGTCCTGGAAGGCCAGGAGCGCGGTATCGGAGGCGTGCATTCCCATCTTTTTGAGCTTCTGCTCGCGAATCACCCCGGGGAGGTCCATCGGCACGAGGAACAGCGTGAAGCCGTCGTAGCCGGCGTCGGCGTCGGTCTTCGTGACGAGCACGATCACGTCCGCGCGGTGGCCGTTGGTGATGTAGGTCTTGGAGCCGTTGATCACGTATTCGTCGCCATCCTTGACGGCCCTGGTCTTGATGCCCGCCACGTCGGAGCCCGCGTCGGGCTCGGTGATCCCGAGGCAGAGGATCTTCGTCCCGGCGATAGCGGGCGCGGCCCACTCGCGCTTTTGCTCCTCGGTGCCGAAGGCGAGGATCGGGGGCATCGCCATGTCGGTCTGCACCGCGATTCCCATCGCGAGGCCCCCGCAGTTACCGTGCCCGATCTCCTCGGCGAGCACGAGCGCGCTGTAGTAGTCGCCGCCCTGCCCTCCGTACTCCTCGGGCTTGTCCAGCCCGAGGAAGCCGAGTTCTCCCATGCGCGTGAAGACCGAGTCAGGGAAGGTGGTCTCCTCCCACTCGTCGGCGTGCGGCGCCAGCTCTTTGACCGCGAAGTTTCTGATCGACTCCCGCAGCTGTTCGTGCTCGTCGGTGAAGATGAAATGCTTGCGCTGTGCCTGATGGTCGGGCTTCAGCACGCTCTCGGCGGTTGCGGCCATGTCGGGGTCTCCTCGCTCCTGCGGTCGGTCGTCGTCGGTGGTCTTCTCGTTTGGTCTGCTCGGCGGTCGGTCCGGGCTCCGGTGCGATTTCTTCTCGGGGAATGAAGGCTACAGGGCCGCATGGTGCTTTGGCTGAGCGGCCAATCGAGCGTCGCGGCGGGTAGGATGCCCGGCGTGAGCGACCCCGGTTCCTCCGCGGCCAGCCAGTCTGAGGGCTCGGCGCCCGTCCTCTACGACCTCGCCGACGGCGTGGCCACGATCACGCTGAACGAGCCGTCCACGCGCAACGCCCTTTCACCGGAGCTCTTGGACGGCCTGATCGCGGCCTTCAGGCGCGCCGAGGACGACCCGGACGCCCGCTGCGTCGTCCTGTGCTCCTCCCACGAGCGCACCTTCTCCTCGGGAGCCAACCTCGGCGGGTTCGCCGGCGAGACGCCGCTCGTACACAAGCACTTCGCCAGCGAGCGCTTCGTCGAGCTGTTCAAGCTGATCGGCTCCCTGACGATCCCCACGATCTGCGCCGTCCGCGGCCACGTGCTCGCGGGCGCCTTCGGGATCGCCCTGGCCTGCGATCTGATCTTGGCCTCCGAGCAAGCTTCCTTCGGTACCCCCGAGATCAACATCGGCGCGTTCCCGTTCATGATCATGGCCTTGATCTATCGCAACGTCCCGCGCAAGCGCGCCTCGGAGCTGCTGCTCCTGGGCGAGCGCTGGTCCGCGCAGGAGGCCCATGCGGCCGGGATCGTCAATCGCGTCGTGCCCGACTCCGAGCTCGACGCTCTCGTCGCCGACTGGGCCGCCAAACTCGCATCCAAGTCGCCGGTCATCATGAGGCTCGGCAAGGAAGCGATGCGCCGCCAGCTCGACATGCCCTTCGAGGACGCGCTCGACTACCTGCGCGCCCAGCTGACGCTCGCCGTCTCGACCGAAGACATCGTCGAGGGCGTCACCGCCTTCTTCGAGAAGCGCGAGCCAGCTTGGAAAGGGCGCTGAGGACGGCAGATCTCGTCGTCCGCGATCGGGGGTGCTGCGGGCGCGCCCGCGCGCCCGCGCGTACAGGCCCTTTTGAATGGCTCGTCTGCTGGAGGCTCTACGCGGCGACGCCGACCATACCGACGCTGCTCGTCGGCTCCGGCACCGCTTCGCCGTGCTCGCGCAAGCTCGCGACATGCAGTTCTGCGCCCTCGCGGATCAGTCGCTCGACATCCTCGCGGGTGTCTCCGGTGACGCCGAGGCCGGGAAGATCTGGACAGTAAGCGCCCCAGCTCTTTGGACCGTGCTCGTAGATGACGGCGTACTCGCTCATCGCTTACGTCCTTTCAATCCAGCCTGCTTGAAGATGTTGCCAAGGGTACCGTACGAAATGTCCTTTCCGAAGGCGCCCGCGACCGTCACCGTCCCTGGCTTGTATGGGTGTCTGTAGATGCGATGGCTGCCGCGCTGGCGCTCCAGCCGCCAGCCGTCGCGTTCTATCCGCCTGATCACATCGCGCACCTTCATGCTCGCGCTCCTCGGTCGTTTGGCCTGTACCTCTTTGTCCCGACGCGAGGACGACTGCGGGACGTGCCCGCGGTCTGCGGTTAGGATTGCTCGCGCGTGTCACCCGCCTCCACCCAGCCCAGCCTCCTGCGCCCGCTAGTCGAGGACCTCGAAGCGCGCCGCGCCAAGATCGCGCTCGGTGGCGGCCAGCAGAAGGTCGACAAGCAGCACGAGAAGGGCGCCCTGACCGCGCGCGAGCGGATCGCGCTGCTCGTGGACGAGGGCACCTGGGTCGAGCTTGGCATCCATGGACGCCCGCACTCCTCGCAGCGGGCGATGGACGGCGTCGACGCGCCCGCCGACGGCGTGATCACCGGCTACGGCAAGGTCGACGGCCGCCTGACCGCGGTCTGCGCGTACGACTTCACGGTCATGGCCGGTTCGATGGGCATGACCGGCGAGTTCAAGGTCACACGGCTGCGCGAGCTTGCCCTGACCAAGCGGATCCCGTTCGTATGGCTGCTCGATTCCGCGGGCGCGCGCGTGCAGGAGGCCGCCGGCGCGATGTTCGCCGGCTCCGGCCACCTCTTCCGCGAGGAGGTCATCATGTCCGGCGTCATCCCCCTGGTCGCAGCCCTGATGGGGCCGTGCGCCGCCGGCACCGCCTACATTCCGGGCCTCGCCGACTTCGTGCCGATGGTCAAGGGCCGCGGCTCGATGGCCCTCGCCGGCCCGCACCTCGTCCGGGCCGCGATCGGCGAGGACGTCACCCAGGAGGAACTGGGCGGCTCCCGGGTGCACTGCCGCAAGTCCGGGGTCGGCGACATGGAGGTGCCCGACGACGAGACCTGCATCGCCCAGGTCAAGGCTTATTTGTCCTACATGCCCCCCAACTGCGAGACGCCGCCGCCCGTGCTGGCGGTCTCAGACCCGATCGACCGGCGTGAGGAGTCCCTGCTCGACGTCCTGCCGCCGTCCAACCGCAACCCTTACGACATGTACGACGTGATCGAGGCGATCGTCGACGACGGCGAGTACCTCGACATCAAGAAGCAGTGGGCCAAGACGATCATCACCTGCTTCGCCCGCTTCGGCGGCCGTCCCGCCGGGATCGTCGCCAACCAGCCCAAGCAGCTCGGCGGCATCCTCGACAACGACTCGGCCGACAAGGCCGCCCGCTTCGTGAACCTGTGCGACGCCTTCGGCATCCCCCTGGTCTTCCTCCAGGACGTGCCCGGCTTCATGGTCGGCACCAAGGTCGAGGCCGAAGGCATCATCAGGCACGGCGCCAAGATGCTGCACGCCGTCGCCGCCGCCACCGTCCCCAAGATCACCGTCATCACCCGCAAGGCCTACGGAGCCGGCTACTACGTGATGTGCGGGCGCGCGTACGAGCCCGACCTGATCGTCGCCTGGCCGAGCGCCGAGATCTCCGTGATGGGCGCCGAGGGCGTCGTCGAGATCGCCTTCCGCAGGGCCGTCGACGAGGCCGAGGATCCCGAGGCCAAGCGCGCCGAGCTGATCGCCGGCTTCCGCAAAGCCTTCGACGTTTACATCGCCGCCGGCAACGACCTGATCGACGACGTGATCGACCCCCGCGAAACGCGCCCTACGATCTGCCGGGCTCTGGAGGTATCCGCCGGCAAGCGGGTCGAGCGGCCATGGAAGCGACACGGCGTCGTGCCGGTCTAGGTAGAAACCTATGAGTGTCGAAGATCCTGTCGTAATCACATGCGCCATATCCGGTGTGCTCGCCAATCGCGAGCAGTGCCCGGCGATTCCTTACACGCCCGCCGAGTACGCCGCCGAGGCGCGCCGGATCGTTGACGAGGGCGGCGCCATGATCCACATTCACGCCCGCAAACCGGACGGCTCGCCGAGCTTCGAGGTCGAGGATTACAGGGCCATCTCCGACGCGATCCGCGCCGAGATCGGCGACGCCGCGATCATCAACTTCTCGACCGGCGCCGTCGGCGTGTCCGTCGAGCAGCGCGTCGCCTATCTGCGCGCGTGCTTGCCCGAAGTCGCGGCTCTGAACATGGGCTCCATGAACTATGCCAAGTACTCGCGCTCGCGCAAAGACTGGGTCTTCAAGATGGTCTTCGAGAACTCGTTCGATGAGATCGTCGAACTGCTCAAGGCGATGCGCGACTTGAACATCAAACCCGAGCACGAGTGTTTCGACATCGGCCACGTCGGCTCTCTGGAGCCCCTCATCGACATGGGCGTTCTCGAGCCGCCCCTTCACGTCGACTGCATCATGGGCGTCGTCGGCGGCATCCCCCCGGGCGCCCGCAATCTGGCGGCGATGGTCGACAACATTCCCGGCGTCGGAGCCGGCCCAGGCGTCGAGGGCGGCGCCCACTGGGGCGTGATCGGCATCTCGCGCCAGCAGTGGCTGCTCGTCGCCGCTTCGCTCACGCTCGGCGGCTCCGTCCGGGTCGGCCTCGAGGACAACCTCTACCTGCCCGACGGCCAGATGGCCCGCTCCAACGGCGAGCTGATCGCCCAGGCGCGTCACATGGCCGAAGAGGTCGGCCGCCGGCCGGCCACGGTCGCCGAGGCCCGCGCGATGCTCAACATCGCCCCCCGGTCCAAGACCGGCCCTGCCGCCAGCGAGGGTCCCGTCGCCCAAGTACCAGCCGGCGAGGGCCCCGCCGCGTGAGCCTGCCCCTCGAGGGCATCCGCGTTCTCGACCTCTCCCGTCTTCTGCCCGGCGGCTTCTGCTCCTTGCTGCTGGCCGACTTCGGCGCCGACGTCCTGAAGGTCGAGGACACCGGCCTCGGCGACTACATCCGCTGGTCTCCTCCCTATGTGGACGGTGTCGACGACAGCGCCAAGTCGGCCCTGTTCCTGGCCCTGAACCGCAACAAGCGCTCGGTCAGGCTCGACCTCAAGCACGAGCGCGGCCGCGAGGCCTTGCTCGCGCTCGTGCGCAACCACGACGTCGTGCTCGAGTCGTTCCGCCCCGGCGTGCTCGACCGCTTGGGCGTCGGCTACGAGCAGATGAAGCAGGTCAACCCCGGCATCGTCTACTGCGCGATAACCGGCTACGGCCAGACCGGTCCCAAGCGCGACGCCGCCGGCCACGACATGAACTACCTCGGCCTGGTCGGACTGCTCGGCCTGACCGGCGCCAGCGACGGCGAGCCGGGCGCGGCGCGGGCGGGCGGGGTGGGCGGGGGTCCAGTCCAGGCCGCCGGCCAGATCGCCGACCTCGGCGGCGGCGCCCTGATGGCCGCCTTCGGGATCATGGCCGCCCTCCACGAGCGCGACGGCGCCCCCGCGCGTCCCGCCGGCCCGGATGGCGTCGAGCGCCCGGCCAAACCCGGCTCCGGCGTTGGCCAGGTCGTCGACGTGTCGATGGCCGACGGCGCGCTCTCCTGGCTGGCGATGGTCGCCGGCGCCTACTTCGCCGACGGCGCCGTCCCTCACCGTGGCCAGCTGCCCCTGGGGGGCTCGCTGATCTGTTACCGGCCATACGAATGCGCCGACGGCTGGGTCGCGCTCGGCGCCCTGGAGCCCAAGTTCTGGCAGGCCTTCTGCCGCGGCGTCGATCGCGAGGACCTGATCGAGCGCCAGTTCGAAGCGCCCGGCTCGGACGCCCACGCCGAGGTTCAGGCCATATTTCGGGCGCGCACCCGCACCGAATGGGAGGCGTTCGCGCGCGAGCACGACTGCTGCCTGGAGCCAGTCCTCGACCTGGACGAGGCGCTCGACTCCGAGCTCGTCCACGCGCGCAAAATGGTCGTCGAGATCGACCAGCCCGGCGCCTCAGCGCCAGTGCGCCAGCTCGGCGTCCCCGTCAAGCTCACCCGCACCCCCGGTTCCCATGCTCGCCTGCCCGGCCCGGCGCTCGGCGAGCACACCGAGCAGGCGCTCTCAGAGGCCGGCTACAGCGCCGAGCAGATCGCCGAGCTGATCTCCTGCGGCGCCGCGGCCGGCCCGGCGCCGGCGGGCGACGCGAGCGCCGGCGCGGTGTTCAGGGCGTAGAGAGGTACGTAGGCCATCGGCGGTCGATCAAGCTCGTCTCAACCCTCTTCGGCAAGGCGGCGCAGCGAGGCTCGCAAGTCGTTCGTAAAGGCACGAATCGTCGGGTCGTGGCTCCCGGCTTGGTAGAAGTCCATCTGGTCGATGATCTCCTCAGACAGCTCTGCTCCGCCCTGAACGACGATCTGACCTGCGTCTTCCAGAGTCTCGACGAGCCTGGTCTTCCACGCGTCGCGATCGCTTGTCTTGGTTATGTCTGGTTGCACCCCGAACTTCTCCGCAAACGAGGTGGGGTCGGCCAAGAGCCAGCGCTCGACGCATGGGTCTGGAGTGCCGACGACGTGATGTGGAAAGACTGTAGTGTCGAGAATATCCTCGATCTCCGCACGGCGCGCAGCTGGGCCGACGGCGTTCGCATCGACCAAGACCACCAGCAGATCGGGCGTGCCGGAGCGACGAGAAGCCAGTGCCTGGAACGCCTTCAGCTCGCGCTTGAGTCGCCCGACCCCCGAGCTGGCGGTCGCTGTATGCAGACTGGCGCTTACTTGCACTTCGCGGGCAATTCGCTCCACGAGCGCACGGGCGCAGCTCTCGTGTGCGCTGTCCTCACAGAACAGCTCCACGCGTCGCGTCATAGTCAGAAGTCCAGCCACCCGCGCCGCGCCACGGCGGCCACCTTGTCGCGCTCGTCGGGCTCGGTCAAAAGCTCTTCGATCGCTTTGTCCGTCCATAGTGTTGGGTCAGGCTGCATCTGCCGTACAACAGTTGTGCGCCCTTCGCGTCCCACGCCAAACAGACCGATGTGCGAGGGGTCAGAGCTTGCTCTGGAGAGCATTGAGGCGACGAACTCAGGAGAGTGACTGGTCACCACGAGCTGCGCGTTCCCCCGCTTGGTCACAGACGTGAGCAGCTCCGCGATTCTGTCCAAGCGCTGCGGTTGAACGCCGTTCTCGGGCTCCTCGAACGCGATCAATCCGCGAGTGGATGTGACGGCAATGGCGCACAGTCCCAGTACGCGCAGCGTCCCCTCGGAGATGACACGCGAGGAGAAGGTAGTTCCGTCTTGTTCTATCTGGATGTCGAGCCTGCCGCGTTTGGTGTCGAGGTCGACGTCGAAGCTCGTCACGGCCGGTATGACTGCGCGCAGGGCGCGGCGAACCGCCGCGAACTCGTTCTCTCGGCGCGTCTTCAGGCCATAGAGCAGCGGGGCCAGATGTTCGCCGGCGACGCCGATGTCGGACACCTCCCGTGGTGGCTCGCCCTCCCGCATAGCGGTCTGTGGATCGAGGTAGTGCGTACGCCAGCTCGCAAGCTCGCCGCGAACAATGTCGAACAGGGGATAGGACGTCCCCGAGAGTCGTGTGTCAGAGAGATAGGTGTGGTTGACGCCCAGCGGGTCGTGCCGAGGCGCGCCGCCTCCGCCCGATCTGCGTATGTGCACCTCTTTGCCGACCGTCTCGATGCGCGGAGTGTCCTTCGGTTGCCATTGCTGTGTCACACGAGTCAGATACTCGTCGGCCAGCGTGAGCACACCGGCATCTGGATCGATCTCAATACCCATGCGATAACGGATGCGATCGACGTTGCG
>DATJWI010000207.1:0-2434 GCA_035501375.1 Solirubrobacteraceae bacterium | reverse complement strand
TGGCAGGCCCGGATCACGCAGTACACGCGCTACCTCACCGTCGGCCTGGCCTTCGCCCAGTCGATCGGCTACGTGTTCCTGTTCCACAGCCTGCAGGCGAAAGCCGGCGAATCGGTCGTCACAACCTTCGACGCCCCGCACATCTTCCTGATCGTGATCTGCCTGACGACCGGCTGCGTGCTGTTGATGTGGATCGGCGAGCTGATCACCCAGCGTGGCATCGGCAACGGTATCTCGCTGTTGATCTTCGCTTCGATCGTCTCGAGGCTGCCGGAAGGGATCCAGAAGTGGTGGACGACCCAGGACCAGGTCTTCAAGGTGATGATGCCGTTCCTGGTCCTCGCGGTGGTCGCCGGGATCGTGTTCGTGCAGGAGGGCCAGCGGCGCATCCCCGTCCAGTACGCCAAGCGCGTGATCGGCAGGCGCATGACCGAAGGCGGGCAGACCTACCTGCCGCTGCGCGTGAACATGGCCGGTGTGATCCCGGTCATCTTCGCAGCGTCGCTGATGGCGTTCCCACCGACCGTCGGCCAGCTCGTCAAAACGCACTGGGGCAAATCGATCTCCGACTTCTTTACTCCCAACGGCTGGCACTACATCATCGGCCAGTCCTTGCTGATCCTGCTGTTCACCTACTTCTATACGGCGGTCACGTTCAACCCGGTCGACCAGGCCGAGAACCTCAAGAAGTACGGTGGTTTCATTCCCGGCGTGCGCCCGGGGCGCCCGACGGCGGAATTCCTGGATCGCATCCTCGCGCGGCTGACGTTCCCGGGCGCGCTGTTCCTGGCCGCCGTGGCGGCCCTGCCGGCGATCCTGTTCGCGCAGACCCACCAGCAGTTCAACTTCGGCGGCACCTCGATCCTGATCGTGATCGGCGTCGCCCTCGAAACCATGAAGCAACTGGAGGCCCAGCTGATGATGCGCAGCTACGAGGGGTTCTTGAAGTGAGGTTTCTTCAGGGGGTGGTCGGAAGGGGGTCCTGTCCCCCTCCCGGTCTAGTGATGATGTGCTCCTACGAGGGCTTCTTGAAGTAGTCTCGGCTCGTGTCCGAGCTGAACCTGATCCTGCTCGGTCCGCCGGGCGCCGGCAAGGGCACGCAGGCCGAGCGTCTGCGCGAGGACTTCGGGCTGCCTCACCTTTCGACCGGCGACATGCTCAGGGCGCAGGTGGCGGAGGGCTCGGAGCTGGGACTGAAGGCCAAGGGGTTCATGGACGCCGGCGAGCTGGTGCCCGACGAGGTGATCGTCGGCATGATCGTGCAACGGGTTTCGGGCGCTGATGCGGGCGACGGGTTCCTGCTGGACGGCTTTCCTCGCAACGAACCACAGGCCCACGCGCTCTCGGAGGCGCTCGAGGGCCTCGGCCGCCGGTTGTCGGCGGTCCTCGCGATCGAGGTCTCCGACGAGGAGGTCGTCAGGCGCCTGTCGGGACGGCGTGTCTGCGTCAAGAACCCGGGCCACATCTACCACGTCGAGTTCGACGCGCCCAAGCACGAAGACATCTGCGATCAGGACGGCTCGCGCCTGATTCAGCGCGACGATGACAAGGAGGAGACGATCAGGAGGCGCCTGGAGGTCTACCACGCGCAGACCGCGCCGCTGATCGCCTACTACGACACGGCCGGTCTGCTGCGGCGCTTCGACGGACGGCGCAGCGCCGACGAAGTCCACGCCCACATACGCGCGACGCTGGCGACCCTGCGCCTCGAGGAGGAGCTCTAGGGCGTTTGCGGCCCCGGGGGCGCCCGGGATACTGGTACCTACGGCTAAGCTCGTCCTGGCGATGATCATCAAGAAGAGTTCCGAGGAGATCGAGAAGATGGCGCGGGCGGGCGAGGTGCTCGTGGCGACACTCGATCTGATGCAGGCGAACGTGCGGCCGGGCGTCAGCACCGGCGAGCTGGACGCGCTGGCCGAGCGCTTCATCCGCTCGCGCGGCGCGACCCCTACGTTCAAGGGCTATCGCGGCTTTCCCGGGTCGATCTGCGCATCGCCGAACGCGATGGTCGTGCACGGGATCCCCGGCCGATACAAGCTGGGTCCCGGTGACATCGTCTCGATCGACGTCGGTGTCACGCTGGACGGTTGGGTCGCCGACGCCGCCCGGACGTTCACGGTCGGCGAGATCGACCCGGTCGCCCGGAATCTGCTGGCCGGCACGCGCGAGGCTTTGGACGCTGGCGTCGAGCAGTGCGTGCCAGGCAACCGGGTCGGCGACATCTCACACGCTATCCAGGGCGTCGCCGAGGGAGCCGGGCTGTCGGTGATCCGGTCGCTGGTGGGCCATGGCGTCGGGCGCGACATGCACGAGGATCCTCAGGTCCCGAACTACGGCAGGCGCGGCAAGGGCCCGCGCCTCGAGGAGGGCATGGTCCTGGCGATCGAGCCGATGACGACGGCCGGACGCGCGGGCGTGAAGGTGGCGGCGGATG
>DATJWI010000206.1:0-2577 GCA_035501375.1 Solirubrobacteraceae bacterium | reverse complement strand
TTGATGAGGGCGCCGAACGCGCACACGACGACCGTCTGGCGGGCCCGGCCACTCCCGGCCCCACTCCCGTTCGCATCGTCCCCCTCCGCCCCATCCCGTCCGGCGCCGGCCCGCGCGATCGAATTCAGGGCGGTCGGCTCGTTGACGTTGGTTGGCTGATCGACGGGGATGCCTAGCTCGCGCGCGCGGTCGGCCACCGGCGGTGACGCCAGACGCCGTCCGCGCCCGCGCGGACGGTCGGGCCGGGTGACGACGAGCGCAGGCCGATGCGCACCGCCGGCGAGCCGCTCCAAGACGGTTGCGGCGAAGTCGGAGGTGCCGATGAAGACGATGCTCACAGCTGAGTGCCCAAGAACGCCGCCGAGGACTTCGGACCGGCGATCAAGCGGGCTGCCGCTCGGCTGGCTGGACCTCGGCGGACTGACGCTCGGCTGACTGGACCTCGGCAGATGGCCGTTCGGCTGACTGGACCTCGGCAGATGGCCGCTCGGCTGACTGGACCTCGGCGGATGGCCGCTCGGCTGGCTGGCGCTCGATCGGCCGGGGTTGGTCCGGCCGGGATTCGCGCGCTTCGCGCAGGGCCCGCATCGCCTCGCGGCGGGCCTCGCGGGAGATGCGGTCGAGGATCAGGATGCCGTCGAGGTGGTCGATCTCGTGCTGGATGACGCGCGCTTCCAGGCCCTCGGCGTCGATCTCGACGTCGCGGCCGTCGGGGTCCTTGGCGTGGACGCGGACCTTGGCCGGACGCTCGACCTCGACATGGACTCCGGGCAGGCTGAGACAGCCCTCGCTGCCGGTCTCGAGATCCTCGCTGACCCACTCCAGCTCGGGGTTCACCAGGGCCGTGATCGGGTCTTCGGCGAAGGCCCGGTAGACGAGGACGCGGTGCATGACGCCGACCTGGGTCGCGGCCAGGCCGATCCCGAGCGCGTCCGTCATCAGCTCGCCCATGCGCTCGGTCTCCTGACGTAGGGCCTCGTCGAAGCGCTCGACCGGCAGGGCCTTCGCCCTGAGGACAGGGTCGCCGAGCTTGCGGACGCGCGCGAGCGCGGCGTCGCGCCGTGCGCGCGCCTCTGCGTCGAGTTCCTCGACGCGGGTCTCGTCGATCTCTTCATGCTCGCGATTTGCGCTGTCCCGCTCGGCCATCACCGCTCAGTTTATGAGCCGCGGCGGGCGCTCGCCGAGGATCGCCCCGAGAGCTCGCGAGGTTCTCGCCGGACGAGGCCCGGAGACCGCAACCGGCGCGGTCTCCGGAGCTCCCGGCTCGGCGCTTGTCAGCTCAACGTGAACGCCTCCGTGCGAGTGTGCTCGTGCCGACCGCCGCCGCTGGTCAGCGTGAGCGTGTAGCGGCCCGCCCGCAGCGCTCGCAGCGGCGTGACCCGCAGACGCAGGCCCCCGCGGGCGCCTTTGACGGCCGCCCCGCTCGCATACACGAGCCCGTGGCGCGAGAGCGTCGCGCGCATCGAGGAGGCCGTGAACTTCACGGCGCCCGAAACCGTCCTGGTCGTACAGGTCTTCTTCTTGCCTTTCGTCGTGCAGGTGACGATCTGGACCTTGCCCGCGGGGCCTTCCCTGCCGGCGGGCCCGCTCGGACCGGCTGGCCCGGCGGGACCGGCCGACCCGGCGGGACCCTGAGCCCCGTTCGCGCCGGTCGAGCCGGCGGCGCCTTCCTTGCCGTCGCTGCCGCTGGCGCCCTGCGCGCCCTGTTCGCCTTTGACGCCGTTGCACACGTATTCGGCGCCATGCGCCGATTTCACCGCCAGCCCACCGGCCTGACAGCCGTGTTCGTTACCGGAGAATTTCGTGACTTCGACGCCTTCGCCGGGTTTGCCTTCTTTGCCCTTTTCGAGGAACACCGCGGTTACTTCGGTGGCCGCGGTCAGGTCGATCTCGCACGTCGTCGCGCTCGCTTTTTTGCAGCCGATCCAGCCGGCGAACGCGTATCCGGCTTCGGGCGTAGCGGTGAGCGTCACCGTGCCTTCTTCGAGTTCGGCCGTGCATTCGGGGCCGCCAAGCGGCCCGCAGCCGCTGATGCCGGCCGGGTTGGAGCCGACCGTGCCGGCCCCTGTGACCGCGACGGTCAGCGGGAATTCGGGCGCCGGCACCGTTCCGACGACCGTCTTCACGCCCGCGCTTTCGTGGTAGCCGATGACCAGCGTCTGTGAGCTGGGGGCGCAGCCAGCGGCGACGTGAACCGGTATTTCGGTCCCTTCCGGCGCGTTGCCGAACGCGCCGATGCTCCCCGCCGATTCGGCCTGCACGAACGTGTATTTCGCTCCGACCGGCAGGACCGGGCACGGATGGCCGGCCGCCGGCGGCACCACGTCGACTTCCATCGTCGCGCCGCCCAGCGCGGTCGCCCCTTCCGATACCACCTGGGAGTAGTCGTGTTGGGCGGTCGTTCCGGCGCCATCGATCTGGAAGGCGACCTTGGTGGCGGGATCGAGTTTCAAGGTGGACGCTTCGAGCCCGCCGAGATCTTCGCCTTCCCCGATCGTCAGTTCGGCATCGCTCGTTTCGAGCTCGCCGATCCTGCCGAATCCCTGGAAGGAGATGTGGCTCAGATCGACGGGACGT